>DATGVC010000269.1:0-2350 GCA_035300745.1 Gemmatimonadales bacterium
CGAATCGGGCTGCGCGGCCGAGCAGCCGGCGAGCTCGTTGGGCGAGCGGACCGGGGCCGAGCCGGACACGTAGATGTACACGTTGTCGGTATCACCGGGTTGCGTCACGACGGTATGCGTGTGCGATCCGCGGCACGTCTGCACGTCGGTGATGTGACGCGGGTTGGCGAGGTCGGTGGCATCGAAGATTCGGATGCCGCGCAGCCGGTCATGGCTCACCGTGTCGGAGACGCCTTGCGTGCCGCAGTCGGTCCGCCCGTTCAGCGCCTCACCCGACACGAACAGGAAGTTGCGGTAGACCGACACGTCACTCTGCGATCCGGGACAGACGAACGCCTTGTACAACCGGGGAATCTTGGGATTCGAGATGTCCCAGACCTGGAGGCCGTTGAAGTTTCCCTGAATGACGTAATTGCCGCGGATCGTCAGGTCGGAATTGATGTACTTGAAATCGCCCGCCGTGTCGCGATTGATGAACTGGGGTGACGGCGGCGTCGTCGAGACGAGTCGCATGTTCCAGGCCGCCTGGCCCGCGTTGAACCAGCCGGCCTTCAGCCCGATGCGCGGATCGGGACGGCCCGCCGTCGTCGTCGCACCGGAGCTTATCTGCGCCGATACGTGGCCAGCGAGCACGAATGCCATTGCGAAGGTGAGTCTTGCTTTCACTGAGAGCTCCCCTGCCCTTTGAGGTTATCGAGCATCAATTTCATGCGATTGATTTCGGTGGTCTGATCGACGTTCACATCGGAGGCAAACCGGAAGATCGGCCCGTCCTGCGCTGCCGCGGGCACCGCGAGCAGCTGCCCCACCATCGTGATCGCGCCCTGATGGTGCTGGATCATGAACGTGAGGAACAACCGATCGAACGCAGGACCGCGTGCCGAATCCAGCTGCGCCATTTGCTCGGGCGTTAGCATGCCGGGCATCAGCATGGGGTGATCCATCCCCTGCATGATATGGCCGCGCGGATCGGCCGGCGGCACGTACTCGCCGTGCTCGCGCAGCCAGCGCTGGGCGAACGCGATCTCATCATTTTGGGCGACCACGATGCGCTCGCACAACACGCGCAGCGACGCACTCGCGTCGTGCGACGGTGCCCACCCCGCCATTTGAATGGCTTGCGCATGATGGCCGATCATTCCGGCCACGAAATGCACGTCGGCTGGCGTGTAGTTCCTCTTCTGGGCGGCCGTCGTTGACGCCCCCGCCGCCGAGGCCAGTGCCAGGACAAACACAATTCTCATATTCATCCGGCCTAAAGCTATCCGGAATCGCGGGGCTGACGAGCACCTACGCCGGGGTTGAGAAATGAAACGCCGGGCGGTCTACCTTTAGGCATGCCAAAATCCCGCACCGCGACCGCTCGACTGGCGGTCCCGCCACCGGTCGAGCCGATGCTCGCCAAAGTCGCCGATGAGCTGCCGCAGGGTGGTGACTTCCTATTCGAGCCCAAGTGGGACGGCTTTCGCGCAATCGTCTTCCGCGGCGCCGACGATGTGTACATCCAGAGCCGCGACCTGCGACCGCTCGATCGTTACTTCCCCGATCTCCACGCCCTGTTTCTGGAGCAACTGCCGAGCGGTGTCGTCGTGGACGGCGAGATCGTGATGCCGACGGCGCATGGGCTGGATTTCGGTGGCTTGCAGATGCGGCTGCACCCGGCGGCATCGCGCGTCGAGAAGCTCGCCAAGGCCACTCCAGCTGCCTTTGTGGCATTTGATTTATTGGCGGTTGGTCACAAGAGCTTGCTGGAACTGCCCCAACAGGAACGTCGTGTCCAGCTCGAGAAGCTTTTCAAGAGGATTCGTCGCCCGCTCTATCTCACGCCGATGACGCGCGACCGCGACGTGGCAGTCGGCTGGCTGCAGCGTTTCGAAGGCGCCGGCCTGGACGGCGTGATCGCGAAACCCGCGACCGCATCCTATCAGCCAGGGAAGCGCGCGATGTTCAAGATCAAACACGTGCGGACGGCCGACTGTGTGGTGGCGGGATTCCGCTGGCACAAGAGCGGCAAGGACGCGGTGGGATCGCTGCTGCTCGGGCTCTACGATGACGAGGGCACGCTGCAGCACGTCGGCGTCACGTCCGCATTCACGATGGCGATGCGCAAGCAGTTGGTGAAGGAGCTGGCCCCGCTGCGGAAGAAGGCCGTGGACCACCATCCCTGGAGAGAATGGGCGGGTGCCCAGGCGGAATCGAGCCGCATGCCAGGCGGGCAGAGCCGCTGGAGCGCCGGCAAGGATCTCTCGTGGGAGCCGCTACGGATCGAGCGGGTGTGTGAGGTCAAGTACGATCACATGGAGGGGGACCGCTTCCGTCACGCGACGGTGTTTCAGCGCTGGCGGCCGGA
>DATGVC010000270.1:0-5936 GCA_035300745.1 Gemmatimonadales bacterium
ATCGGCTCGCTGGTCGCCGACATTCACCGCAACCTGATGTCGGGCGGGGTCTTTCTCTATCCTGCCGATACGATCTCGCCGCAGGGCAAGCTGCGCTTGCTGTACGAAGCGGCGCCGCTGGCGTTCGTGGTCGAACAGGCAGGCGGTGCGGCCATCGATGGCGAACGCGACATCCTGGACATCAAACCCGCCGCGCTCCACCAGCGCACCCCGCTGATCATCGGCTCCAAACACGACGTTGCATTCGCGCGATCGGTGCTTTCGGGGCCGTGACACCCGACTTGCTGGAGCAGCCCGGCGAGCCGCCGTACACGCGCGGCATCTACCCCACGATGTATCGCGGCAAGCGGTGGACGATGCGGCAGTACGCGGGCTTCGGCACGGCCGAACAGACGAACGCCCGTTTTCGCCACCTGCTCGACGCCGGACAGACGGGTCTGTCGGTCGCCTTCGATCTGCCGACCCAGATGGGCTACGACTCCGATCATCGCATGGCGGAAGGCGAGGTGGGACGCGCCGGTGTGGCGATCGACAGCGTGGAGGATCTCGAGCGGCTGTTTCATGGCATCCCGCTCGATCGCGTCTCCACGTCCATGACGATCAACGCGACGGCGGCGATTCTGCTCGCGATGTATATCGCGGTTGGCGAAGAGCAGGGCGTCCCTCTCACCAAGCTCGAAGGGACGTTGCAGAACGACATCCTCAAGGAATACATCGCGCGCGGGACGTACATCTATCCGCCGGAGCCGTCGCTGCGGCTGGTCGCCGACATCTTTCGTTTCACATGGCGCGCCAGGATGAGCTTCAACCCAATTTCGATCTCGGGTTACCACATGCGCGAAGCGGGCGCCACGGCGGTGCAGGAGCTGGGCTTCACGTTTGCCAATGGACTCGAATACGTGCGGCGCGCGCGATCGGCTGGACTCGCGGTCGAGGACTTCGCTCCGCGCATTTCCTTTTTCTTCGCCGCCTATACCGATCTGTTCGAAGAAATCGCCAAGTTCCGCGCGGCGCGCCGGCTCTGGTCGCGGCTCATGAAAGAGAAGTTCAACGCCTCGGGCGCCGCTGGGCGGCTCCGCTTTCACACCCAAACCGGTGGTGCGACGCTCACGGCGCAGCAGCCGCTCAACAATGTCGTGCGCGTGGCGATTCAGGCGATGGCCGCCGTGCTGGGCGGCACGCAGTCGCTCCACACGAACTCGTACGATGAAGCGCTGGCGCTTCCCACCGAGCGCAGCGCGACGCTGGCGCTCAGAACCCAGCAGCTGCTCGCTCACGAGACCGGCGTGCCGGACGTCGTCGACCCCCTCGGCGGCAGCTGGTATGTGGAGGGGCTGACCGATCGCATCGAAGCCGAGGCCAGGAAGCTGGTCGAGGAGATCGAGCGTGCCGGAGGCGCGGTCCAGGCGATTGAGCGCGGCGTTTTCCAGGAAGCGATTGCGCGGAGCGCGTACGAGCAACAGCGTGCTGTAGAGGAGAAGAAGCGGGTCGTCGTGGGAGTGAACGAGTACATCACGGGAGAGCCGACCCCGCCGCTTCCCGCGCCGGACTACTCGAAGCTCGCAGAGGAGCAGAAACGACGTCTCGCGTCACTGCGCGAGAAACGGAACAGCGGAAACGTGAAACGGGCGCTGCAGACTCTGGAAGCCGCCGCCCGCGAAGCCGACGCGCCGCTCATGGAGTCGATTCTCGATGCCGTGCGCGCGCGCGCCACCCTGGGCGAAGTCAGCGACGTGCTCCGGTCGGTGTGGGGCGTGCACGACGCCCGGTGACCACGGTGGAAGGAGGGAGCCTTGAAGCTCATTTGGAGTTTGATCGCCGTGTTGAGCGCGGCCGCCGCGTGCTCGCCAACAGCATGCGGCTGCACGCAGCCGGTCCTCAACCGGGCGGTTGTGTGGGGCCAGGTAACCACGCACAGCGGTGGATCCGCGTCGCTTGCCGCGATGTCGGCATTGGCAACATCAACCCGTGTGTCCTGCGTCCGGGGAACGATGTATAACTGGGGCAGTGCCGATTCTCTCGGTCGCTTTCGACTCACGGTTTTTGGCGCTGGGGTTGATGATTCAGGCTGTGTCTTTGTGGGAGCGCGATTTCCGCCTCAAGGTCCGAATCCCCGGGATACCGTGCTCGGCCCGTTCAGGTTGAGATTTGTGCCCAACCCTCCGCTCGATAGCGTGAACGTGAATATTGTCCTCCCACCCTAGGGCGCCGATCCATAGCTGCTTGATAACGGAGGCTCACCATGCTCTTCCTGCTGGTTGGTATTGCCGTTTCGATCCAACAGGCGCAAACAGGATTTCTCGACCGCAGCATCAGCGTCGGTGGCCGCGCCTATCACTATCAGGTGTACGTGCCGGCCGACTATCAAACGAAGCCGAGCTGGCCCGCAATCCTGTTCTTGCACGGCGCCGGCGAGCGGGGCAATGACGGTCTGTTGCAAACGAATGTGGGCCTCGGCCCCGCAATACGGCAGAATCCCTCACGCTATCCGGCGATCGTCGTGTTCCCGCAGGTGCCGCCCGATTCGCAGTGGGTCGGGACTCCCGCCGACATGGCCGTCGCCGCGCTGCAGCAGACGATGCGGGAATTCCACGTCGATCCGAATCGTGTCTATCTCACGGGTCTCTCGATGGGCGGACACGGGACCTGGTATGTCGCATACCGGCATCCCGAGCTCTTCGCCGGCGTCGTGCCGATCTGCGGCTGGGTGCGAGACTTCCCGCAATTTCGCGGCTCGGTTCCAGTCGTGCCGGGGGACAGCGCAGCGATCATGCCCAATCTGGCGCAGCGCCTCGGCAAGGTTCCAATTTGGATCTTCCATGGCGAAGTCGATCAAGTCGTCAATGTGAATGGGTCACGCGAGCCCGCGGCCGCGCTCAAGGCGGCCGGAGCCGACGTGCACTACACGGAGCTCCTTGGCCTGAATCACAACTCGTGGGATGCGGCGTACGCGTCCGAGGAGTTCCGGAACTGGCTGTTCGCGCAACAACGCCACTAGGCTAGCGGCCTCCCCTTTGCGGGTGCCACTTTAGGACACACCCTCGAGAGGATTGAACTCGATGAACCGGCGTGAAGTGCTGCTCCTGCTCGCCGGGACGGCTGCGCTCCCCGATCAGCTCCTCGCAGTCGGGCGCGCCGTCCACAAGCGGGTTCGCGCGGGAACGCTGCGCGCGCTCGATCCCCACCAGGATGAAACCGTTGCCACGATCGCCGAGCTGATCATTCCGAAGACGGACACGCCGGGCGCACGCGAGGCGGGCGTGCCGGCGTTCATCGATGTCATGTTTGCCGAGTGGGGGGACGACGATCAGCGCAAGGTGTTTACGGCTGGGCTCGCGAACGTCGATGAACGCTCGCGTGCCCTGTTCGGCAAGGACTTCATCGCATGCAACGAAGCGCAGCAGACGCAGATCCTCACCGGCCTCGACGCCGAGCTGGCGAGACTGCGCGATACCAAGACCGATACGTCGAAGAATTTCTTCCAGGCCATGAAGTGGCTGACGCTGACCGGCTACTACACGTCCGAAGTCGGCGCGACCACCGAGCAACATTTCCGCGTCGTGCCGGGCCGCTACGAACCCTGCTACCCCCTCGAACAATGAAAACCTACGACGCCATTGTGATCGGCTCCGGCATGTCGGGCGGCTGGGCGGCGAAGGAGCTGACCGAGCGCGGCCTGCAGACGCTCGTGCTCGAGGCCGGCAGACCGATCAATCCCGAAACCGATTACGTCGAGCACGTGCCGATGTGGGAGATGAAGTACCGCGGCATGGGCGACCGCAAGCGACTGTCCAGGGAGCAGCCGATCCAGCAGCAGTGCTACGCCTGCGATGAGATGGCCTACAAGTTCTTCGTGAACGACCTCGAAAACCCGTACACGACCCCTGCTGACAAGCCGTTCTCGTGGATCCGCGGACGCCAAGTCGGCGGGCGCTCGATCATGTGGGGCCGGCAAGTGTACCGCTGGAGCGACCTCGACTTCGAGGCGAACGCGCGTGAAGGCATCGGCGTGGACTGGCCGATTCGCTACGCCGACATCGCCCCCTGGTATGACTACGTCGAGACGTTCGTCGGTATCAGCGGCCAGGCGGAAGGATTGCCGCAGCTCCCCGACGGAAAGTTTCTCAAACCGATGGCGCTCAACTGCGTCGAACAGACGGTGCGTGAGGCGGTGGGCCGCGCCTGGCCGGGTGAACGGATGGTCACGATCGGCCGCTGCGCCGTGCTCACCGAGGCGCACAACGGCCGCGCCGCGTGTCACTACTGCGGGCCGTGCCATCGCGGCTGCATCACGCGCTCCTACTTCTCGAGCGTCAACGCGACGCTGCCGGCGGCCCAGGCGACGGGCCGCCTCACGCTGCGGCCCTACAGCGTGGTCCACAGCTTCACGTATGACAAGCGGCGCGGCCGGGCAACGGGCGTGCGCGTGATCGACGGGCAGACCAAACACGCGCTCGAGTTTCAGGCGCGGGTCATCTTCCTGTGCGCCTCCACCATCGAGTCGGCCAGGATTCTGCTCAACTCCGGGAGCGGGTTCGCGAATTCGAGCGGCCAGGTCGGGAAGAACCTGATGGATCACATCATGGGTGGCGGCGCCAGCGGCCGGATCGACGGACCACTCGACCGCGACACGATCGGCAATCGCCCCAACGGGATCTACGTACCGCGCTTCCGCAACATCGGGAAGGGCAAGTCATCCTTCCTCCGCGGCTACGGCTTTCAGGGTGGCGGCGGCCGCTCGGACTGGGGGCGCGGCGTCGGGCAGACGGGCTTCGGGGCCGATTTCAAGAAATCGCTGCGCCGTCCCGGTCCCTGGGGATTCGGCCTGTACGGCTTCGGCGAAATGCTGCCCAAAGAGGAGAACGTCGTCGAGATCGACAAGACCAAGGTCGATGCCTGGGGAATTCCCGTCGCCAGAATCAGCTGCGCCTACGGCGAGAATGAGAAAGCCCTGGTGCACGACATGGCCATCTCGGCCGCGGAGATGCTCGCCGAAGCGGGGGCGCACGAGATCGAGCCATACACCAGCAACAACCCGCCGGGTCTCGTCATCCACGAGATGGGTACGGCGCGGATGGGCAAGGATCCCAAGACGTCGGTTCTCAACGCGCACAATCAAAGTTGGGATGTCCCGAATCTGTTCGTCACCGACGGCGCCTGCATGGCGTCGACGGCGTGTCAGAATCCATCGATTACGTACATGGCACTCACCGCGCGTGCGGCGGCTTACGCCGTCGACGCCATGAAACGACACGAGCTATGAAATCGAGAGGAGGCCGGATGGAACGGCGGGAATTCGTTCAGACGCTCGCGGGCGCGGGGCTCGCAATTGCGTGTACCGGTATACGCCGCACACCGCACGCCGCACGCCTCGACAAGGTAGGCCTTCAGCTGTACACGGTGCGCGATCAGATGAAAGCGGACTTCGAGGGTACACTCGCGCACGTAGCGCAGATCGGTTACAAGGAGGTCGAGTTCGCCGGCTACTTCAATCATTCGCCCGCCGATGTGAAGGCGATCCTCGACCGACACGGACTCTCGGCCCCCTCCACGCACATCCCGTTCGAGAGCGACGATCAATGGAAGGCGGCGCTCGACGCGGCCAAGACGATCGGGCACGAGTACATCGTCATGCCATGGATTCCCGCGGAACGGCGCAAGACGTTGGACGACTGGAGGAACTTCGCGCAGGTCTTCAACCACGCGGGACAGGCCGCGCACGACGCCGGTGTACAGTTCGCCTATCACAACCACGATTTCGAGTTTCCCAAAATGGACGGGCAGGTCCCCTACGACGTCCTGCTCCAGAACACCGACCCCAAGCTCGTGCAGCTCGAGATCGACCTCTACTGGATCACCAAAGGCGGCCAGGACCCGCTCGATTACTTCGCCCGCTGGCCGGGCCGGATTCCCTTGGTGCACGTGAAGGACTCCGC
>DATGVC010000271.1:0-16407 GCA_035300745.1 Gemmatimonadales bacterium
GCGTACGGGCTGGCGACGAGGGCCACGGTGCGGTGCCCGTCGATGTGATCCACACCGTTCTGCGCATCGTCTTCGATCGCGAGAATCGCCATCGACTTCCAGAACGAGCTGTGCGACAGCCCCTCCACGATCCGGCCCAGCGCCAGATCGTTGTCGGCCACGCACGCCTTGGGCGTACACCATCCGGGACTCGTTCCCTCTGTGTGGTCGCTGGGCAAAATGATCAGGACGAGATTGGGCATCGCGTGCTTCGATTCCCACTCGCGCAAATGCTCGAGGATCACGTCCGCCTTCACGACGTCGGGAATCGTTTGCGTCCATCCCGGATACTCGCGGACCAGGACGTGGTCGAGTGACCGAATGTCGGAGCGCGTGTTGTAGCGCTGCGCGACGAGCCCGCGAAAGAACGCGGGATTGTGCGGCTGCGAATCACGATATTGCCTCAGCAACGAGACACGGACGGAGGCGCTATCCCACGAGGGGAAGGGCGCGTACTCTCCGAACACGGTTACGGTCTTGCCCTTCGCCTGCGCCGCCTCCCAGAGAAATCCACCTGCTGAGTACGCCAGCGGATCCATGCCCTCCGAGGGATAGCTCCGGCCGGTGTAGAGCGGCCACATCGGGTACTCGGTCTCGTTGGCCTGCGTCAGCCAGTTGTGCCCGTCCGCGGAGTTCCCGCCGGTGGCAAAGAAATGATCGAGCAGCACGAACTGCTCGGCGAGGGCATGGGCGTTGGGTGTCACATCACGGCCGTATTGCACCAGCGAGCTGTCGCTCGCGCCCTTGCCGATGTCGCCGAATACCTGGTCGAAGGTGCGGTTTTCTCGGACGATGTAGACGACGTGGTCGATCAACGACGGCTCGCCCGGACGCTCGGGAACCGCGCGAGCGGCCACGTTGCGACGCGGCGTGAGGGCCGGCCCGGCGCTATCGGTCCGCAGCGTGAGGCGATTGTTCTGCGCGACCGCAGTGGTATAGGCGGCGATCTCTGCACCAGACGGCTCGGGAATGACGTTGACCGAGCCGCGGTAGGAGTGGACGTAGCGACCGGTCAAGCCCAACGGTCGTCCAACGCCCGATCCTACACCGAACAACGACCCGACCGCGATGGCGCGGCCGTCAGGGCTGACGTCGATGCTCGTGGGATACCATCCGGTCGGCACGAGCCCGCGCAGCTCGCCGCGCGGCAGACCGTAGGCGGCGACGGCGTTCACGCCGCCTAGCGCCACAAACAACGTGGTGGCATCCGGAGACAGGGCCACAGCGGTAGGCGCGAGGCCGATCTTGCGCTCCTGGAACGGGGCGATCGCGATGGACTGAATGACACTGTCGCCGCGCGTGTCGATCACGCTCACCGTATCCGAGTTGCCGTTGGCGACGTACAGCCGCGCGCCGCTCTCATTCCACGCAAGACCGGTTGGATGGCGACCGACCGGAATCGCTTTTCCTGCCGTGCCGGCCACAAGATCGACCCGTGTGACGTTCCCGCGTTGCGCGATGCCACGCGCGTCTACGCGCACCAGCTCCGCGAACGGATCGCAGCACTGTTTGGCGGCGTGGTCTCGCGCGGTTGGCTTCCGCCCGCCCATGACCGACACGTAGGCGACCGATCCATCCTCGCTGATCACGGCGGCCACCGGCAGGACGCCGAGCGGAATGGTCTTGAGGAGTCCGCCGCTGTCGGCGTCAAAGACGGCGAGCGCATCGTTGGCGGGCAGCGGCAGCACGGCGACGCGATGACCGGTTGCGTTCGCGCGTTTCGCCACGGCGGGGGATCCGGCGATGAAGTCGCCGAGAGCCGCCGACGACCAGCGCACAATCGTGCTGTCGCCGGCAGTCGCCCGCGGCGCCACCGAATCGCCGTCATAGGCGACCAGCTGCGTGACGGACTTGGTATGGGCGAGCTCTTGCGATCCGGGGATGCGCGAGCGCGCCACGTCGGCAGGCAGGCGGCCCACCGTGCTGAAGATCGCGCGGCCGTTCACGGGATCGATCGCGATGCCCTGCACGCCCGAGCGGCCGTCGAATGCGGCGCTGCCTCGTAGCGCGTTGTCCTGCCAGGCCAGGCGGTAGGCGGCGCCGTGCACCGTGACCCAGATCTCGCCGGGCTTGGCACCAAACCGCACACCGAAGACGCGGTCGGTGAACGCGCTCTGGACGCCTGCGGGAGTCACACGCTGTTCGGTGGCGATGGTGCCGGGGTCGGAGATGTCGCGCCGCGGCTGTGGTGGTGAGTTCGTGGGCGCCTGCAGTAGGATTACAAACGTAAGTGCGAGTTGTGACACGTTCCTAACTCTCCACTGGTAGGTGACCCTGCCGTTTTGCTGCCATAATTATCGGACATGCTGCTGACACTGTGCCTGCTGCTCGGCTGCACCTCGTCGGACTCGGTAGGAATCTACTCGGGCCGCGAGCGCAAGCTGGACGTGCGGATTCCACGATTCGACGCCGACGTCGTGATCGACGGCGACCTCAGCGATTCGGCGTGGGTGCACGCGGCTCTGCTGACCGGCTTTTCGCAATACGCCCCGAACGACGGCGTGTCGGCGGTGGACTCGACGCAGGTGCTGGCGTGGTACTCCGCGAATGCGCTCTACTTCGGGATCCGCGCCTTCGAGCTGCATGGCCAGCCCACGGCGACACTGGCCGACCGCGATCAGATCTTCGGCGACGACAACGTGCAGATCCTGCTCGGCACGTTCCACGACGGCAAGAAGGCGTTGATGTTCGCGGTGAACCCGCTCGGCGTGCAGGGCGACGGCGCGCTGATCGAGGGGGCCAACGTCACGGCAAGCGGCTTCATCGGCAGTGCGGTCGTGGGCCGTGAGCAGCCCGACTTGAGTCCGGACTACGTCTTCCAATCGCGCGGGCGTGTCACGACGTGGGGTTACGAAGTCGAGGTGCGCATCCCGTTCAAGAGTCTCCGCTATCAGCCGAAGCAGCCGCAGGACTGGAGCCTCAACATCGTGCGGCAGGTGAAGCACTCTGGGTTCGAGGATTCCTGGTTCCCGGCGCGCCGCGCCAACGCGACCTTCATCGGCCAGTCGGGGAATCTGATCGGTCTCTCCGGGATGCACCGCGGCCTGGTCGTAGATCTCAATCCCGAAACGACGGGGAAAGCCACCGGCGCACCGACGGCGAGCGGCTACACCTACGACCTGGGGAATCCGCAGATCGGCGGGAACGTCCGCTGGGGCCTCTCGGACAATCTCAATCTGAACGGCACGATCAAACCCGATTTCTCGCAGGTCGAATCGGACGCCGGCCAGCTCGCCTTCGACCCGCGCCAGGCGCTCTTCTTTTCCGAGAAACGGCCCTTCTTCCTCGAGGGGAGCGAGCTGTTTCAGGTGCCGCAGGGCCTCATTTACACACGCCGTATCGTGCAGCCGGTCGCGGCGGTCAAACTCACAGGCAACGCCAGCGGGACCGATATCGGCTTCCTGTCCGCGGTCGATCAGAAGTTCGCGTCGGCGAGCGGTAACGACAATCCGATCTTCACTATCGTGCGGGCGCAGCGCAGTCTGGGCCACGGATCGCGCATTGGGATGGCCTACACCGATCGAATCGAGGGCGGCAATTACAATCGTGTCGCCGAGGTGGACAGCCGGCTGGTGTTCAAGGACATCTTTGGACTCAGCCTGCAGCTCGGCGCCAGCCGGACGCGCGTCGGTGGCGTGACGACGACCGCGCCGCTCTGGCTCAGTCAGTTCACGATTCAACATCGCATCTGGGGATTGCGCAGTGTGTTCGCCGGCATCTCGGATGCGTTCCGCTCCCAGAGTGGATTCATCGGCCGCGCCGGCATCGTGCATTCGTTCGTCGATCCGAGCTACACGACCTACGGGAAGCCGGGCGCCCTCGTGCAGCGCTTCACCGGCGACATCGTGGTGGATGGCATCTGGCAGTATCAGAATTTCATCCACGGCCGGCGCATCCAGGACCAGAAGCTGCACTTCAACGGCAACGCGTCGCTGCGGGGCGGGTGGAACATCGGCGCCGGGTATTTCGTGGAATCGTTCGGGTACGATTCCACCCTGTACGCCCGCTATCGGCTCGAGGTCCCCAAGTCGGGTGGTGGACTCGACACGATTCCATTCGTGGGACAGCCCACGATCGGGAATGGCGAGTACCTGATCCAGATCGGCACGCCGCAGTGGAAGCACTTCAGCGGCGGCGGATTCTTCCTGCAGGGCCACGACGAAAACTTCTTCGAGTGGGCCTCGGCCGACTTGCTGCTGCTGAGCGTCGACGTGTCGTACCGGCCCACGGACCGGATGCGCAACTCGCTGAGTTATTTTTGGCAGCAGGTCAACCGCCGTACGGACGGGAGTCTCGTGAATGTCGGCCGGGTCGCGCGGGCCAAGGTCGAGTATCAGCTCTCGCGCCCGCTGTTCATCAGGCTGGTGGGCCAGTACATCCAGGATCAAACCGATTCGCTGCGGGATGATTCCCGCACCGGCGCCCCGATTCTGATCGCCGGCCCGGGGGGGGGCAGCAGCGTCACCCGTACCACGGCGAGTGCCACCAATCTCTTCCACGTCGATGCGCTGCTCAGCTATCAGCCGATCCCCGGCACGGTGGTGTTCGCGGGATACGGCAGCAACATGCTGGACGACGACGCGTTCCGCTTTCGCGGGCTCAAGCGGACCGACGACGCGTTGTTCGTGAAGGTCAGCTACCTCTTCCGGCTCTGAACCACGCTTGCAGGTGGTTGGCCCTCGCTGCATTCTGAACGCAAGGGCGACCTCATCCGCGCCCGCTCGTTCGCGCCCGCATGCGGGGCACCGATGTCTACAGGAGCTAGGCGAATGAAACCGATGCGTTCGATCCGATTCCTCGCTTGCGTCGCCTGGTTGGCGTCACCGCTCGCGGCACAGCAACGCCACACGATCACTCACGAAGACGTCTATCTCATGAAGCGCATCGCCTCCCCCGCCATCAGTCCGGACGGCCGCTGGATCGTCTTCAGCGTCACCGAGCCGTCATACACGGAGGGCGAACAAGTCAGCGATCTCTGGGTCGTGCCCAGCGACGGGAGCGCCGAACCACGCCGCCTCACGAATACGAAAGGCGGAGAGAGTGGCGTGGATTGGAGCGCCGACAGCCGGCGGATCGCGTTCAGCGCGCGCCGCGAAGGCGATGATGCGTCGCAAATCTACGTGTTGGACCTGAGCGGCGGTGGCGACGCCCAGCGCCTGACGAACATCTCCACGGGCGCGTCGAGTCCGCGGTGGCGTCCGGACGGACGCGCGATCCTGTTCTCGAGCATGGTCTACCCCGGCGCGACGACCGATTCGGCAAACCGTGCCGCGGCCGCCGAGCGGCGCGCCCGCAAGTACAATGCGCGGGTGTACGACGCTTCGCCGATTCGGCTCTGGGACCGTTGGCTCGACGACCGGCGGCCCCATCTGTTCGTGCAGTCGCTCGAGGCGAACGCACAGACCCGGGATCTCCTGGCCGGGTCACGCCTCGCACAAAGCGCGGGGTTCGGCGGGCAGCTCGGCAACAGTGGCGAAGACCTGGCCGCCGCATGGACGCCAGACGGCAATCTCGTCGTCTTCGCCGCAACCACGAATCGCGGGGACTGGACGCATGGCGACGTGGTGCAGGCGCTCTGGGTCGTGAATGCGACGGCCGGCGAACCGTTACGGCTCACGCAGGCCAAGGACGACTACGACGCTCCGCAATTCAGCCCGGATGGCAAGACGTTGTACGCGGTGATGACGCCCACGAACGAACACACGTTCAACAATCGTCGGCTGGTGGCCTGGTCGTGGCCGCACACCGGAAGCGTCACTCCCCGAGTGATCGCCGGCGGCGGCGAGCATTCGGTCGGCACGTACACGCCGGCGCCGGACAACCGTTCGGTGTTCTTTCTGGCGGAGGATGCCGGCCACACGCGGCTGTTCCGCGTGCCGGCTCCTGAAGGGATGGAGCAAGAGGTCGGCCGGATGACGAGCGGGACGTTCGGCAGTCTCCAGCTTGCCACAGGCACACCGCGGACTGCGCTGCGAATAGCGGCGGTGTGGGAAAGCGCGACCAATCCGCCGGAGATCGTCAGGATCGATCCGGCAACGGGCCGGTGGACGCCGCTCACGAAGCTCAACAGTGAGCGTGCCGCCCGCATCGACTGGCAGCCGCTGCGCGAGTTCTGGATCACCTCGAGGCGCGGCAAACGCATCCACAGCTTCTACGCCCTGCCGCCCGGGTTCGATTCGACCCGCAGCTATCCGTTATTCGTGCTGATCCACGGCGGCGCGGCGAATATGTGGACTGACAATTTTGGGCTACGCTGGAACCCGCACCTGCTCGGCGCTCCAGGTTACGTCGTTCTCATGACCGACTACACCGGGTCGACGGGGTATGGCGAGAAGTTCTCGCAGGACATTCAGTTCGATCCGCTGGAAGGCCCTGCGAACGACCTGAACGAAGCGGCGGACTCGGCGATCAAACGCTTCCGGTTCATCGACACATCCCGGCAGATCGCGGGCGGCGCGAGCTACGGTGGTCATCTCACCAACTGGCTGGCGGTGACGACGACGCGGTATCGCGCGCTGGTGAGCCATGCCGGCGAATGGGATCTCGAGACGCAATGGGCGACGAGCGACTTCAACTACGACCGCGAGCGCAACGTGGGCGGTCCGCCGTGGGAAGATCATCCGATCTGGCGCACCCAGAGTCCGATGCGGCGCGCGGCGAATCTGCACACGCCGGTGCTCGTGTCCGTCGGGGAGCGCGACTTCCGCGTGCCGATGAACAACGCGCTCGAGTTTTGGACCGCGCTGCAGCGGCAGCAGATTCCGTCGCGACTCATCATCTGGCCCGAGGAGAACCATTGGATTCTCAAGGGCGAGGACAGCCGCTTCTTCTACAAGGAAGTGGCGGCGTGGTTCGCGCGCTGGCTGGGCGCGCCAGCGGCGACGGGGCAGTAGGGGGAGCAGGGAGCCGGGAGCTGGGAGCGCTACTCGTACAGCTTCGCGGTATCGGCTTTCGCCACATCCACGAGAAAGCTCGCGACCTTCTCGGTCACCGCCTCGACGTAGCGCTTCCCCTTCTCCGCCGTTGCAGCCGCGGGATTCCCGGAACCGGTATCGTCGGTCACCTGACGCCAATTCCGCGGCGCCCACGCCCACCCCTCACGGAAAGCCGAGATCTTGAATTTGCGGGCGGCGCCCGAGCCCGCCTCGGACAGCGGCAGCACCAAGTCCGGCGCGACGTGCTGCATCACGCTGGTCTCGAGCTCGGCGGCGTGGTCGCCGAGGTCGGTAAAGAATCCTTGGGGATCCACGACCTTGTACCAGTTCACAGTGCAAAGGAAAAGTGAGACCTGCGGCTGCAGCTCGCGGATCATCTGACGGAAATCATTCGCGCCGTGTCCGTTGAAGATCACGAGCTTCGGGATGCCCTGCCCCGCGAGTGACTGCGCGACGTCGCGCAGCACCAGCGCCTGGGTGCTGGGATTCATGTTCACGCACAGCGGAATGTCGAGCTGTCCCGTGTTCACGCCGAACGGGACGAGCGGCAGCACGACGACCTTCGCGCCACGTGCCCAGGCGCGCTCCGCGGCGCGCGCGGCGAGCTCTTCGGCCTGGATGTTGTCGGTGCCATAGGGGAGGTGGAAGTTGTGCGCCTCGGTCGCGCCCCACGGCAGCACGGCGACGTCGTAGCGCGTGGCGCGCACGGTTTTCCAGGTCAGCTCGGCGAGCATGTAGGGACGTGGCACGGGCCATCCGGTTCGAGTTGAAGCTCCGATTCTACACTCTCAGGGGTTGACGCGCTTCCCGGCATCCCGTCTCTTCGAAGCCGAATCCCCATCACTCATCTGCGGTCTGGAGGAATCGATGCGGCGCTCCCTGTGGTGTCTCGTATCGCTCGCGCTGGCGGCCGCCCCCCTGCCAGCCCAGGGAGGGGGGCTCCGCGACAAGATCTCCCAGCTCTTCATTTTCACGAGCGGGAAGGACCCGCTGTTCCTGGGGGGGACGGCCGGCTCCGATTCGGCGACGGCGTTGCATGCCGATCACTTCGTTCCCTCAGCCAACGCCGATAACGGCTCACTCATTTCGTTCATCAGCTCCGCGATCAGCCAGAACGTCGGTAACCTCCCCGTGAGCGCCACCAGCGGTGGCTCGACCTTCCGCTTCGAAGCCGGGGTCCCGGTTCCGACGTCGGGCTCGCCCGGTGCCGTGTTCGGCGAGCGAGCCCCCACGCTCGGTCGTGGCCGCGTGTTCGTGGGCGCCAATATCAACCGCTTGCACTTCGAGACGCTGCGCGGCGTGAGCCTGCACGACATCGAGATGACGTTCACGCACGAGAACGTGACCGGCCCAGTCTGCGACAGTATCGTGGGGCAGTCCTGCACGCCCTACGGCGTTCCCACGCATGAAAACGACGTGATCGACCTGAAGCTGGCGCTGGACATCGACATGACGGTCACGTCGTTCTTTGTGACCTTTGGGCTGCTCGACCGTGTGGACATTGGCGTCGTTCTCCCCATCGTCTCGACAGCTCTGCGCGGCACGAGTAACGCGCAGATCGTGCCGTTCGGCGGCACGACGGCCCAGCACTTTTTCGGCGGCACGGCCGCGAACCCCGAGCTCTCGACGTCCCGCTTCGTGGAAGGATCCGCAACCGGCGTCGGCGACATAGCCACCCGGGTCAAGGTCAATCTGATGCGTTCGGAGCGGACCAACTTCTCCGTCCTGGGCGACGTGCGTTTTCCCACCGGCAGCGCGGCGGATCTGCTCGGTGCCGGTCACATCGCGGCCCGCGGTCTCGGCATCCTGTCGGCGCGATTCGGCGCATTCTCACCACACGCCAACATCGGATATCTGTTTCGCGGCGGGAGCTCACAGAATAGCGCGGTGCTCGCGACGGTCGGGTTCGATCACGTGATGGCACCGTGGGCGGCGATCGCGGTCGACCTGGTTTCGGAGCTTCAGGTGGGTGAAAGCAAGCTGCGGCTGCCGGGTACGGTAACGTACGACAAGCCGTTCCGTCGCACCGTCGAGCCGACGAACATTCCCACCGAACGCGATGATGTGGTGAATGGATCGTTCGGCTTCAAGTTCGTGACGCACAGCGGCATCACGCTCGTCGCCAACACGCTCTGGCCCTTGAACCGGGGCGGACTGCGGCCGAACGTGCTCTGGACCGCCGGTCTGGAATACAATTTCTAGACGTCTCGACGTCTAGACGTCTAGCCTTTGAGGTGAGTTACCGGATCACGGTGATGCGCCAGCCGTTCGCGTCGCGCGCCAGCGTCGCGTGGAACGCCACCGGGCGTCGCTCGGCGCGACCGGTGCTGGCGTTGTCGTACTCGTAAACGCCGCTGACGGTTGCTTCTGCTGACGCGTCGGCGACACTCAGGCTTGCGACGCTGAGATTGGCTTTGAGATTGCGCACGCGATCGAAAAACGTCTGCCAACTCCCCTGCTGCGTCGCCGTGAGACCAGGATACGCGTGCCGCAGCTGCCCGATGTCCCGCGATTCGAGCGCCACCGCGTAGTCGGCGATCACTTTCTGAATATCCGGTCGTGGATCGGCTGCCACAGGCGCCACGGGCACCGGCGCTGGAGGCGGGGCTGGAGGAGGGGACTCCACGACGCGACGCGGCTCGGTGTCGCGCGCGCCGCGCGACCGCGCTGCGCGTTCGGCATCCGCCCACAGCGATGCCGCCGTGGCGAACCGCATCATCGCCTCCGATATCCGACGTGCCGAAGCGAGCGACTCCGCGCTCGCGAACGCCGCATTGCCCCCCCGGAGATCAGCGGGTGTCGCGCCCGCGAACGCCGCCCGCTGTTCCGCGCTCAGCGCACCGGCGCGCAGCGATCCAATCAGACTGTCGTCGCGTTGCGCCGCGAGGCTCCGGCGCGGCGGCGTATGTGGGGGGGGCGGGGGCGGCTTGGGAAGCGATACCGGAGGGCTGGAGTCAGGACGGACGGCGGCGGCAGGCACCGACTCCTGCGCGGCCGCTGCGGGCGCCGCGGTGCCCGGACCGAGCTGCCGCCACGGTGCGACCCGCCAGAGCACGAAACCGAGTACGGCAATCGCTGCGGCGACGCCCGGCCACAGCCAGCGCCGCCGGCGGACCGTCACGCGCGTCCGCACTCGCGACAACGCGATCGGGCTGGTCGGCGTTTTGGGGCCGGCGTGCTGGGCGGTGCCGTGCGCCAGGGTAATCATCTCACGCCGGATCGGATCGTCGTGGCGCAGCGACGGGCGGCCGCACACCGCCACGACGTCGTCCATGCTGGCCCAGCGGCGCGCCGGATCTTTTTCCAGCATACGCATGACTGCAGCCGCCAGATTGGGCGGACAGTCGGGGCGCAGCTCGCTCACCGGCCGTGGTTTCTGGTTGAAGTGCGCATACATGACGGACATGATCGAGTCGTCGTCAAACGGCAGCGTCGCCGTCAACATTTCGTACGCCACCACGCCGAGTGAGTACTGGTCCGACGCACCGGTCAATTCTTCCGTGGCGCACTGTTCGGGGCTCATGTACGTCGGCGTGCCCACGGTCACCCCGGTCACGGTGAGCCCTTGGGCCTGCACGACCTTCGCGATGCCGAAGTCGGTGACGACGGCCCACCCCTCTTCGTCCAGCATGATGTTCGCGGATTTGATGTCGCGGTGGATGACGCCATGGCGATGCGCGTAGCCGAGCGCGTCGCCCACCTGTGCGAGGATAGCCTGGGTCATCGCGATGGGCAGTGCGCCAACGTCGCGGATGACGTGGTCGAGCGACCGACCCTGCACATGCTTCATCACGAAATAGAGAACCTGATCGTTCTCCTTCACCGCGTAGATCGGGATGATGTGCGGATGACTGAGCGCCGCGGCGGTGCGTGCCTCCCGCTTGAAGCGCTCGACCATGCCCTCACCCATGAGCAGCAGCGCGGGCGCCAGCACTTTGATGGCGACCTTGCGGTCGAGCGCCAAATCGTGGGCGAGGTACACCGTGGCCATGCCACCCCGCCCCACTTCGGCCAGGATCTCGTACGACCCCATGGTCGCCCGCCGCAGCGCGGCGAGCTGCGCCTCCGCCGCATCGGGCCGCGTTTCAATATTGGCCCCGGTCGGCGTGGCGAGCGTGGGTCCAGACCACGGTCGTTGCACCGGGATACCCGTGCCGCAGCGCGGACAAAAGGACGCCCCGGGGCCGAGGCTCGCGCCGCAGCGTAAACAGGTGGCCTGTGGGTTGGGGGTCATTCCAAGGGCACAAGATACAGGCTAAACGTCGAGCCGCTTTGCGTAGGGCACCGTCTCACCGTGCTCGAGGTAGTGAGCACGTACACCCAGGGCTTCTTCATGCGCTCCATGGTAATACGCGACGGGCTCGGCTGCTCGCGGCCGCCAATTCCAATCCGCGCATCACGTCGAGCGACCATTCGGGCGTCACGGCGAGCTCCGCCGTTCCGAGCATCGCGTCCCGAAGATTTTCATAGTAACGTGCGAAACTCGACCGCAGCGTCGGCACTGTCCGCGTTGCGTCAGGCGTGACGAGCTTGCCGTACAGCTCCGCCGGTTCCGTGTCCCAGTCCGGCTCGTCGGGCGTACGGCCCTCTTTCAGTGCGGCTTCCTGTGGATCCATCCCATATTTGATGAACGAGCCCTTCGTGCCGTGTACGATCCACGTCGGGCCGAGTGGCGTGGCGAGCATGGATGCGCGCAACAGCGCGCGTGTGTGCGCGTAGTACAGCGTGACGTCGAAGGCGTCGTCGATCCGGGCGCCGTCGCGCTCAATCCGAATGTCGGCGCCGATCGCGTCCGGGATGCCGAACAGCAGCAGAGCCTGATCGAACAGGTGCGGCCCGATGTCGAACCAGACGCCCGATCCGGGCAGCGCTTCCTCGCGCCAAGCGTTCGGTTTCCGTTCCGGACGGAACCGGTCGAAATGCGATTCGAAGATGACGACGCGGCCAAGTGTGCCCTCGGAGACTACCTGCTGCACAGTCGCGAAATCGCCGGTGTAACGGCGATCCTGATACACGGTGACAATGCGCTTCTGCTTCTTGGCGATTTGGACCAGATCCTGCGCTTGGCCGAGTGTCGGGGTGAACGGCTTATCGACGACGACATGACGTCCGGCGAGCAGAGCTTGCTTGGCGATCGGATGATGGGACGTGTTCGGCGTCGCGACGACGACGAGGTCGATCTTGCGGCTCAGCATCTCATCGACGCTGCGGACGAATTCGACGTCGGCATAGCGAGGATCGGGCGGACCGTGCCGCTGTACGATCGTACTGAGATACAGGCCGTCCACGGCGCGAATGACCGGTGCGTGAAACACCTTGCCGGCGAAACCAAACCCTACGAGCCCCACGTTGAGCATGAGAGAGTTTCGCACTACCTAGGATGAAAGGGGAGATCCGCCATGGTTTCGCTCATGATGCTCGTGTGCCTCGTCCAGACGCCGGAGACTTTGGATGTAACGGCCGTCGGCAAGGATCCACGCTGGCAGGTTGCCGGTCGCACAACCGCAGTGATCGATACCAACGGCAAGCGCGCGTTGAGGATGATCGAAGTCGCCCCGATCATGGGTCTCGTTTGGCTCAAGGATTATGACTTCGGGAACGGCACCATCGAGATCGACCTGCTCGGCCGCACTCAGCCGGTGCAAGGAAGCTTTGTGGGCGTGGCCTTCCACGTCGCAGACGCACAGACCTACGAGGCGGTGTACTTCCGGCCTTTCAATTTTCGCGCGGCAGATTCAACGCGCCACAGTCACGCGGTGGAGTACATCTCGCAACCTGCTTTCCCCTGGCAAAGGCTCCGGTCCGAGCATCCCGGTCAATACGAAGCAGCCGTGGTTCCCGAGCCGGACGGCGATCAGTGGTTTCACGTGCGCCTCGTAATCGAGCGGCCCAAGGTCAGCGTGTTCGTGAACGACGCACGCACTCCGGCGCTGGTGGTGAACGAATTGAGCGACCGGGCCCGCGGAGCGGTGGGCCTTTGGGTGGGGGACGGCTCCGCCGGTATTTTTGCCAACCTGCGCGTGACGCGCAAACCTTAGATCAGTCGCTCGTCATGATGAACAGCGGCGCCCCGTCGAACTGGTAGATCGGCCGCAGGCGTTGGGTGTTGTAGTATTTCGAAACGGCCACGACCTTCTTCTCCGACGTCACGCTCGACAGCGGCACCGTGTCGTAGAAGCCTTTATGAATGCTCACGAGCCGGCCGTACTGCTTCTTGACCACGAGGTCGAGCGCGAGGTTGCCGAACGCCATCGGCACGATCGAGTCGAGCGCATCGGGATCGCCCGAACGGACGAGATAGCCGAGGCGCTGGTTCACGACGTCGACGCGCCGCCCGTTGTTGTATTTCGCCGAGCACTCCTTGAGCGCCGCACCGATCTGGTCGCCGATCCCGCCGAGCTTGCGGTGCCCGAACATGTCGGTCTCTTCGCCCTCGAAGCTCATCCCTTCGTGCGAGGTGAGCCGCGCGCCTTCCGAGATCAGGACAACCGAATAGCGGCTCGGGTTCTTGTTGCGGTCCTGAACAAGCAGCTCGGCAAGGTGCTCGACCTCCACGGGGTACTCAGGGATCACGCAGCGGTCCGCGGCGCCGGCCATCGTCGGCAGCAGCGCGGTGAATCCGGCGTAGCGGCCGAACACTTCGATCACGAGGAAGCGCTCGTGCGAGCCCGCCGACGTGCGCAGCCGGTGCGTCAGCTCGATCGTGCGGGTCACGCAGGTGCTGAACCCGATGCAGTAATCCGTACCGTAGACGTCGTTGTCCATCGTCTTCGGAATCGCGACGACCTTCAGCCCCTCATCGTGCAGCCGCTTGGCGTAGCTCAGCGTGTCGTCGCCGCCAATCGGAATCAGCACGTCGACGCCGATGTGCTCGAGGTTCTTGATGACATCTTTCGTGATGTCGTTGGTCTTCTCTCCATAGCCGGTGAGATGCGGTGGGACGCGCTCTTTCGGCAGATGACTCGGCCGCACGCGCGACGTGTGCAGGAACGTCCCGCCGGTGCGACCGGCCCGGTTCACGATCGCCTCGGTGAGCGCCAGAATCTGCTCGCTGTTGTCCGCACCTGTTTCGCGCGAGTAGTCGACCAGGCCGCCCCAGCCGTGGCGAATGCCGACGACCTTGTAGCCGTCGCGCAGTGCGCGAATCGTGATGGCGCGGATGGCAGGATTGAGACCCGGAACGTCGCCGCCGCCGGTGAGGATGCCGATGGTGCCTTTATTCATGGGCACAAAAAATAGCGCAACTTCTGCAGCCGCACGAACCTAGCACTCCGGTGACGGCAACTCGCGCGGCGGCGTGACGAACCACACGGTCCCTGCGGCTACACGTATGGTAGGATAAGTTGCCCAATTACCGGGACTTGGACGTACGCACCCCGCACGCCTGCTCCACAGGGTCCGGACTCATGTCAGACCCGCCGCCCTTCATCTGGCGACGGGCTGCTTGCTGTTGGCGGTGGCGATGTCGGTCGCCACGTGCCGCCTCGACAAGCTCGTCACGCCGGCGTTTCACGACCGACTCGTCGTCACTCCAGCCGCGTTGTTCGCCTCGGCCCACACCGGCTCGAGCGACTCAGTCCCGGCAACGCTACAGCTGGCGAGCGCGGACGGCGCGACGCTGTCATGGACCGCGACCGCGACGGCCGCCTGGTTGAAACTCGTGACCAGTTCGGGCGGTGCGCCGGACAGCATTGTTGTGAAGCTGCGATCCGACACACTGTCGCAGGTCATCCACCACGACACGATCGCGTTCACCTCGATCGAGTCCCCCGGCGACACGGTCAAAGTACCCGTCACGTTCACCATTCTCGCGCCCGCGCCGGCACTCAGGGTCGCTCCGCTGTCCCGCATGGATTCGGCTTTCGCCGGCAGCGCACAGCCGCGCACTTTTGTCGTGCGCATCGACAATACCGGAGGGTTGTCGCTCGCGTGGAGAAGCACTGTGGATAGTCCGTGGCTCACGTTGTCCACTGACAGCGGTAGCGTGCCGCCACAGGGCTACACCTCCACAACTGTCTCGCTGACACCGGGCGCTCTCGGCCCCGGCATGCAGACGGGAACCGTGACGATCACTGCCCCGGGAGCCATCGGCTCACCGAAGACCGTGACTGTCAGCTTCAAGATCAAGCCCTGCGACGCCCCCACGATCACCGCCGATACCGTGGTCGACGCCGCGATCGGAGTGGCGGACTGCGGCGCGCCTGATCGAGCGGGCAGTCTCGCGAAACGGTACAGCCTGCTCGCGAACGTCGGGGATACGTTGTCCTTCCGGCTCACGAGCCCGAGCTTTGATGCCTACCTTACGCTTCACGACAGTCTGGGTACGCTGCTCAGTCAGAATGACAATTGCCCTGGCTTCACGGGGCCGTCCTGCATCCTGGAATTCCCCGCTCCGGCGACAGGCCGCTACGTGATCGAGGCCACCACTGCGGCGGCGGGAGCTACCGGTGCGTTCTCTCTCTCCGCGGTTCGGGAACGGCCGCCGAGTCTGCCGCAAGCGATCGGGCAGTTCCGCGGCGACAGCACGACCGCAATTGGAATCGGCGCGACGACGCCGGAGAGCGTCGCCGTGTTCAAGGGGACACTAAACGATCCCAATCTGCGTGACTCCGTGCGGCTCGAGCTGGAAGTCGTCCAGACGTCGAGTCCGTTCAGCGGCACCGCGAGTCACCAGAGCAGTTTCGTTGGTGTGGGCCAGACGGCGTGGATTCGCGCAACCGGTTTGGTTGAAAATGCCGGCTATCACTGGCGCGCCCGTACCTGCGATAAAACATTGCGCTGCAGCGCCTGGTTGAGTTTTGGGGCGAACTCCGACGCCGTGGCCGACTTCTTCGTCAATGCCATCCCCGAAAATCCGGCGATCGACGCGTTCTCGCTGAATCAGTTCAACGGCGCCGTCGCGATTCCGGTCGGCGGGGGAACTGGTGGCGGCCTAGGCAGCGCCCAGACGGTGACGTTCAAGGCGACGGTGACCGACCCCGATCCTGGCGACGTGCTGGTGCTCGAGGTCGAGTCCCAGCCGACCAACACGGCGTTCGATGGAGCGACGAACCTGTATCGCGGAACGGGCGTCGCGTCGGGCAGTACCGCCGCTGCCGCCGCGGGATACTCGGTCGCCTTACTCGGCGCCAACTACCATTGGCGTGCCCGCGCCTGTGACCAAACGGCGCGCTGTAGCGCGTGGGTCTCCTTCGGCGGCAATTCCGATGTCGTCACCGCGGCGACGGACTTCCATGTCCCCTAACGACGACGCGCTGGACGCCATGACGAACGCGGCCGCCGGCGAGAATATCAACGCCGAGCTGTTGAGCGTGCTACGCCGCGACCTCTCCCGCCAGTACCAGATCACGGATCTCCTCGGGCGCGGAGGCATGTCGCTCGTCTTTCTGGCACAGGAGGTCGAGCTCAACCGCCAGGTGGCGATCAAGGTGCT
>DATGVC010000272.1:0-3763 GCA_035300745.1 Gemmatimonadales bacterium
GCGGGAAGGCGTGCGGTTCGCGCCGGGTGGCGCCGTCAATCTCGGGACCTACGGCTGGCCCTCGGAGGCCTACGACAGCGCCGTCGCCTCCCACAAGCGCGCCGCCTCGACGCGAAGATCGCGCAGATTGAAAGGCTTGCGTACGTAACGCACGCCGAGACGCGCCAGCGTCTCTTCCGTCGATGGGCGCACATCGCCCGTCGCGACGATGATCCGATCTCGCAGCGCCGGCATCCGCGACACTAACTCCTCCGCCAGCAGCGTCCCGCGTTTCCCAGGTGCCATCGCGCGCGCGTCGGTGATCACGAGGTCGAAGGCGCCGCGCTGCGCCAGGTCGAGCGCGTGCTGCGGATCACCCGCCACCTCCACATCATGGCCGTCGCGCGCGAAGAGCGCCTTGATCGTTCGCTGAACGGCGGGATCTGCGTCGACGAGCAGGATGGTGCGCTTCACCGCGGGTGCGGCCGTGACGGTCGGGGTTCCGTGGGCGGGGGTCATGGCCGGTCGCACGGCGTCGGCCGGCGCCGGGGGCAGGTCTACGCGGAATGCCGCACCGCCACGCGAGGTGCGGGGTTCGAGCGTGATCTGCCCGCCGTGACTCTCGACGATCGAATACGTGATCGATAACCCGAGGCCCGTGCCCTTGCCGGGCTCTTTTGTCGTGAAGAACGGCGTGAAGACGCTCTGGACAATTTCGTCGGGAATACCCGGGCCGGTGTCCGCGACGCGCAAATGCACCAGTCCGTCGAACCAGGTCGAGACGGTGATTTCACGCCGGCGCTCCCGCGGGTTCTCCGCGACCGCGTGCGCCGCGTTCGTCACGAGGTTGAGCACCACCTGCTGTAATCCGTGCCGATCGCCGAACACGTCGGGCAGCGCGCCGCTCAGTTCCCGCTCGACGGCGATGTCTTGGAGCTTCAAGTCGTACGCCGTCAGCGACAGCGTCCTACGGATCACGTCGTTCAGGTCCACCGGCACGCGCTCGGCGGAGCCTTTCCGGGCGAAGGTGAGCAGGTTGCGCACGATGCGCCCCGCGCGCTCGGCCTGTTCCTGAATCACCTGGAGGTGGCCGCGATCCTTCTTGCCCAGCTCCTTCTGCTCGAGCAGGAACTCCGAGAGCCCCGCGATCGACGTCAGCGGATTGTTGAGTTCGTGGGCGACGCCGGAGACGAGCTGCCCGACCGCCGCAAGCTTCTCACTCTGCACCAGCTGCGTTTCGAGGGCCTGCTGCTCGGTCACGTCTTCGACCATCACGACGATGCTCTGCTCGGTCGCGGCGCCCGGAATGCGCGCGGCATTGACGCGCAGCGCCCGCCGCAGGCGATCGGAGCGGGCAACCAGGGGGGCGGGGCGATCGCCGCGCCGCGTCGCCGCGAGCAGCTCCTGCAGCGCATGCGGCTTGCCGAGCAGCGCTTCCCCCAGCGGCGTGCCGACCACGTTCTGCAACGGCGTGCCGAGCAGGCCGGCGAGCGCGCGATTGGACCGCCGCACGCGTCCCTCGTCGTCCACGACCGCGATGCCTTCGCTCAACGCGTCGAACGCCGTCTCCCACTGTTCCTTGGCGCGCCGCACCATCTCGAAGAAGCGGGCGTTGGCGATGACCACGGCGGCGTGGGTCGCCAGGGTGGACAGCAGCCGGATGTCTTCCGGCACGAACACGCCCTCTCGAGGGTCGGTGATAATGAGCGTCCCGATGACGCTGCCGTGCGACCTGAGCGGCACCGCGGCCGCGGCGGCGGCCTGGAAGCCCTTCACGATCTCGGTGGGCTCTGCCCCGGAATTGCGGATCAACTCGAGATGCTCCCGCCCAGTGGAGCGCGCGACCAGGCCGGCATCGTCCCCCTGGATCGTCTGGCCGCGCAGCGGCGCGAGCGTGCCCTCCGCGGCCGCGACGTGCAGAGGGTCGTTGGGGGCATCGCCGACGAGCGCCAGCAGCGCGCCCTGTGCATCGAGAAAGCGGACGGCATAGCGAACCACTTGCTCGACGATGCGGTCCAGCTCGAGCGAGTCCGACAGGACGTACGAGAGCTCCTGCAAAGAAAAGAGCTCGGACAAGCGACGATTGAGCTCTTCAGCGGCGCGGCGCCGCTCCTGCTCGGAGCGCATCAGCCGCTGCCGCAACCGCCACAACACGATGCCGGCGCCCACGAAAATCAGGGCGATGGCGATCGTGGCGAACTGCAGCGGATGTTGTCGCAGCTGGTCCATGTCCATCTATATTCAACTATCCATCTTGAGAATCAATCTTGCGCTGTGCCTGAGCCTCGCGGCTTGCGGGACCGAGGCGCCCCCCGGTGTTTCGCGCGTGTGGCCCGAGATGGGCACGATGATGTCGGCCGCGGCATGGGGAACGGATAGCGTTCGTGTCGCCCGCTCGTTGGAAGCGGCGCGCGATTCCGTCGATCGCATCGATTCGCTCCTGCAACGGCATGTGTCCATCGCCGTACTCGATTCAGTGCGGCGTGAGATTCGGCGGCGCACCGGTGTCGCGCTCGCGGTCGACAGCATTGCGCCGGGCTACGCGCTCGATCGCGCGACGCGGGCGCTCGGCGATGTCGTGGACAGTGCGCTGCTGGATCTCGGCGGCCAGTATGTGTGGATCGGTCCGGCGACTCGTTCCACGCGCCGCTCCGTTGGGATTCCCGATCCGGACAATACGCTCCGCACCCTGGCGGTAGTCGAGCTGCGCGGTGGGTCCATCCGGACGCACTCGCAGCGCAATGCGCCGCCGGGCGCGGCGCGCTCGGTCACGGTACTCGCGGCCGACGGTCTGACGGCAAACGCTTGGGCAGCGGCATTGCTCGCACTGGGGTGCGACCGCGCTCTCACGCTGGCGCAGGGGATGCAGGTCGTTTGTGCGGACTCGGCCGGGGTGCGGTGGACTACGGCGGCGCGACTAACGCGCGAGCCTTGACCCGCGCCCGCTCCTGATCGAGCAGGCGCAGCGAATGGCTCCAGGCGTCGCTGGACTGGCCCTGATAGCTGACGGTGAGCTGTTCGCGGACGCTGATGCCCGGCTCGAATAAATAGATCGCGGCCGCCTGCTGTCGCGCGTCGAGCTGAAATGAGCTCCACGTCGGCGACAGCGGCACGATCCCGATGGGGCGAAACAGGCGGCCGCGGCTCGTGATGGTCATATCTTCCGGATTGAAGCGCGCCTGCGGCACGACGCCCAGAAATGTCACCATCACCAGCGTCGGATTCTCCGTCCCGCCGCGCGCGGCCGCTTCGGTGATTTCGGCGGCGCGGCTCTGCTCGAGCTGGGTGAGGGAGCGATACGTGTCCGGCGCGAGCAGGCGGATCACCTGCTCGTCGAGCGGCAGCACCTGAACTTCGATCGTGCCCGTCGCCAGACGGACGACGATATCGTCGCGGCGGAGGGTGCCGTAGCGCGCGGGCACTGTATCCTGAGCCATGAGACACAGCAGTAGCGCGACGATCACTGGATCACTCCTGAAATCAGTCCCGCAATCGCTTCTTTCAAGTCGGCGATCCCCTCGCCAGTTTTCGCACTCGTGACCATCACCTGATCCTCCGGCAGGCCCAGCTCTTCGCGCAGCTCGCGCTCTCTCGTGCCGCGTTTGCCTGAGGAAAGCTTATCCCCTTTCGTGAGGGCTGCGAGCACCTGCGTCTTTTCTTCCTCCGCAAGGGCGTCCTGCATCGCCTGGTCGTCCTCGGACAGCGCATGACGGATGTCGAGCAGCCAGACCACGCCACGCAACCGGTCGCGTCGCAAGGTGTGCTTCACCAACCCTCGGAATGC
>DATGVC010000273.1:0-4770 GCA_035300745.1 Gemmatimonadales bacterium
TCCCAGACCCTCGCGACGATCACCATCCAGAACTACTTCCGCATGCACGAGAAGCTCGCCGGCATGACGGGCACGGCCGAGACGGAAGAGACCGAGTTCCACCAGATCTACAAGCTCGACGTCTCCGTGATTCCCACGAACCGCCCGGTCCGCCGGATCGACAAGCACGACCTCGTCTACAAGACGCGCAAGGAGAAGTACGACGCGATCATGGAAGAGGTCGAGCGCCAGCATAAGCGCGGCCTGCCGGTCCTGGTCGGGACGACCAACGTCGAGGTCTCGGAGACGCTGGCCCGGCTACTGAAGCGCCGCGGGCTCAAGCACGAGGTCCTGAACGCCAAGTATCACCAGCGCGAGGCGGAGATCGTCGCGCAGGCGGGCCAGCCCGGTTCGATCACCATCGCGACCAACATGGCCGGCCGCGGCACCGACATCAAACTCGGCCCGGGCGTCAAGAAGTGTCAGGTCTGCGGGATCAAGTCGCGAGAAGCGCCGTTCGGCCAGAAGATCGAGCCGCCGGACCTGACCGACGAGCAGATCAAAGAGCTCAAGTGCAATGAGGATCCGCCGTGCGGTCTCGTGATCATCGGGACGGAACGTCACGAGGCGCGCCGCATCGACCGCCAGCTGCGCGGCCGCTCCGGACGCCAGGGCGATCCGGGCCAGAGCATCTTCTATCTGTCGCTCGAAGACGACCTCATGCGGCTGTTCGGCTCCGACCGGATTGCGCGCATCATGGATCGCACCGGCGCTGAGCAAGGCGAAGTCATCACGCACCCGTGGGTGACGGCGGCGATCGGGCAGGCCCAAAAGCGCGTCGAGCTCCAGAACTTCCAGGCGCGCAAGAAGTTGCTGCAGTTCGACGACGTCATGAATCAGCAGCGCGAGGTCATCTACTCCCAGCGTCTGTATGCGCTCGAGGGCGGGGAAGAGCTGAAGGCCGAGGCGCAGCGCATGATCGACGCGGCGTTCGAGCAATACGCCGACAGCCTCATCGTGGATTACGACGATCCCGGCCAGTGGGACCGCGCGCTGATCGATACGGATTTTCTGCAGAAGTTCCTGACGTCGGTCCCGGGTGTCACCGATCCCGCCGTGATCAAGACGCGCGACGAGCTCGTCCGCGCGGCGCAGAAAGCGGGACGCGAGGCGTTCCAGCAGAAGCTCGGCTATCTCCGCGACGTCGAAGCCAAGGTCGGCGCGACGAACCTCGCCGAGCAGGCGCTGTCGCACGTGACCCTCGGCGTGATCGACGAGAAGTGGAAGGATCACCTCTACGATCTCGACCAGCTGCGCGAAGGCATCTACTACCGCGCGTGGGGGCAGAAGGACCCGCTCGTCGAATACAAGCAGGAAGCCTACGAGATGTTCGTCGGCTTGATGCACGACCTGCAGACCACGTTCGCGGAGCGGTGGTTGAAGCTGCAGATCGAGATTGGACCACCGCAGGGTGGGGGGGGGCCGGGTCCTCAACGGCCGCCAAGCCGCGGAGTTACTGGGCCCGCCGGTGGACTCCCTGGCGCAAGTCGCCGCCAGGCGCCGATGGTTGCTTCAAAACCGGCCGCCGATGGTCTGGTCACGAGCGGAGAACCGCCCCCACCCTCAGTCCAGCGGGGGAGTGCGGGGGTGGCCGAGCCTGCGTTCGTCGCGAACCCCTACGCTGGCGTGGGCCGCAACGATCCCTGCCCCTGCGGCAGCGGCAAGAAGTTCAAGAAGTGTCACGGAGCAGCACTGTAGAACGAATCGAGGGGCACCAGCACTGGGTGCCCCTCGTCGCCTGCAATGCAGCCGTGCTACAATGCGGCCGTGCTACTGGCTGACCACGTACTGATAACAGGCGCTTTCCAACACGACAGCGCCCGTCGCATCGATGACCCGGAAATGGATATCGAACTCCGTCCCAAGGAGGGAGGCCGGGAGCGTCCGCCACAGCGGCGCGCGTCCGGTACCTTGATCGTCAGTCACGATCGCCCGAGGCGTCGGCCCTTCGCCCAACGTCAGCCACGCCGTTCCGGTACAGTCGTCATTCACATTCGTGTCCACCGCGCGCTGCAGCCGGTAGCTCGCGTTCGGGGCGAGATCCCGCACCCACGTGTCGAGATAGACGATGAGGTTGGCGTCCTTGGGCTGCCGAAACTTGACGTGGCCGAAGCCCCCCGCGCCCGTGACGTCTCTGAGGATGATTTCGTTGTTGAAGGGCGGCGTCGCCGGTCCCGACGTGCTCGCGCTGATCGGCATGGTCATTGGAGACCCACCAGCGACGCTCGGCGCGACAGGGTTGGAGCCGTCGGGGGCGCACGCCGCGAATGTCGTCGCTGCCAGGATGATGCAATAGCCTCTCATACAGCCTCCTTCAGGGTGTGAACACGGACCAGGAGGGCGCGTTGATCTAGCGACCCCCCCCTCGTGGGTTACCTTCGAGAACCGTAAGGTCGGCCCGTGAACCAGCCGTGACCCAAGCGTGAACTGGCCCGGCCACCTCGGAATGGGTGGTGTTACGCATGATCCGATTCCGGACGTTGGGTGGTTTGGAGCTGTCGGACTCGCAGGGCCGCGACCTTCACGCGCTCCTGTCCCAGCCAAAACGGCTTGCCCTGCTCGCCTACCTCGCCTCTCACAACCACCACACCTCTCGCCGGCGGGATTCGGTTGTCGCGCTCTTTTGGCCTGAGATGGACACCGCCCACGCGCGCGGCTCGCTCCGGCAAGCGCTGCGGTTCCTTCGGCGCGAGCTCGGGGACGCCGTGCTCAATGGACGTAGCGAGGAAGAGGTCCGCTTTGAGCCGAATTCATTCGAATGTGACGCAGTCACGTTCGAGAACGCCTGCGATGCGGGCCGCTTCTCGCAGGCCTTACAGCTTTATCGCGGCGATTTCCTCGCCGGCTTCTTCGTCACGGGTGGATCCGCGGAGCTCGAGCGCTGGATCGAGGGCGAGCGCGTGCGCCTGCGCCGGCTTGCGGCTCGGGCGGCGGCGGAGGTGGCGCTACGCGCCGAGCGGGATGGTGATCTTGCGGCGGCGACGAACGCGGCACGCCAGGCTGTCGCGTTCGATCTCGACGACGAACCCGCCCTCGCGCGGCTCATCGAGTTGCTGGACCGCTCTGGAGACAGGGCTGGTGCGCTGAACGCATTCGAGACGTTCCGGCGCGGGTTGCGGCAGCAGTATGACGCGACGCCGTCGCCGGAGACCGACGCGCGTATCCAGGCCATTCGAGCACGACAGACGCCGTTTGCCGCGGCCGCGCCGCGGCCCGGACCAGTCACGACGCCCCTCACTCCGGCGCAACGTCGGCCGTGGCGACGTGTGTTGTCGCTCGTCGTCGGTGGCGCATTCGCGACCGCGATCGTCTGGTGGCTGGTCGGCGCCGGAGCACGCCCGACCTCGGTCACGATTCTTCCCCTCATCAATGCTACGCGCGACACCACGCTCACGTATCTGACCGCCGGGATGGCGGAGGGGGTATCCGCTGCGCTGTCACGGGTCCCCGGGCTTCGCGTGGCTGATCGCGCGGAGGATGTTCTCGCCTGGACGCTCCGACGCGCGGGCGACTCTCTGAGCCTCGCCGTCGAGTTGCGACGTGGGGCCACTGGCGCACGGCGGTGGGGGAGGGAGTTTCCCTTGTCGGCCTCGGGCGCGCTCGCGGTCGAGGGCCGGGTGGTCGGCGATGTAGTGCGGCAGCTTCGACCTCGCGCGGTCGATTCGATCAACGTGGGGCAACTGTATCGAACGACGAGCGCCGACGCTTATCTGCTTTACCTCCAGGGACGCTACTACCTGGGAAGACGAACACCTGAGTCGTTGGCCCGCGCTCGCGGCCTGTTCACGCAGGCCATCGACCGAGATCCGGTTTTTGCCGCGGCGTACGCCGGGCTGGGGTACTCGTATGTCGGCCTGACGTACTACTGGGTCATGCCGTCGCGCGAGGCATTCCCCCTGGCGGAGGCCGCGGCCCGCCGCGCGCTGCAGATCGACTCGACGCTCGGCTTCGCGCAGGCGCTCGTCGCCGAGGCGACCGCGAGCTACCACTGGCAGTGGGCCGCCGCCGAGCCGCTGTATCGTCGCGCAATCGCGCTGGATCCGAACGACCCCGAGTCGCACCACCTGTTCGGCGTCTATCTCCGGACGCTCGGACGCTTCGAGGAAGCCGAAGCGGAGATGCGCCGGGCAGTCGAGCTGGACCCGTTGACACGTCATTTCTCGTACCAGCTGGGCCGGGTGTTGGCGTGCGCGGGTCGTCCGGCGGACGCGGCCGTGCAGTTCGAGAAGCAGCTGGCGCTCGACTCGGTCTATCCACCAGCCCACTACGAGCTCGCGAAGGTCCTCGCCAACCAGGGAGACTACGACGCGGCCATTAAGGAACTTGCTACGGGCGCACGCCAGTGGGGCGACACCGCGTACACACGTCTCGTCCAGGCGAACCGCGGCAGCGCCGGCTATGCAGCGGCGCGACTGCTGGGGGCGTCGCGATCCCTCGCGCGCCTGAGGACGTCGGCGAACCGTCGCTACATTCCGCCGTCCGGCTTCGCCCGCGAGTATATCCAGCTCGGCCGGCGTGAGGAGGCCTTGGCCTCGCTGCGGCGCGCATTCGAGATTCGGGACGTCAGCCTGGCGACGACCAACTGCGACCCGGAGTATGCCCCGCTCCGGGCGGACCCGGCCTACCAGGGTATCCGCCATCGCATGGGGTTGCGCTAAGGGGCTCTCCGCTGCGTTGTCGAGGTACTGAGAGACCGCTGCGGCGCCAGTAGCTTCGACCCATGCCGCTGCG
>DATGVC010000274.1:0-2831 GCA_035300745.1 Gemmatimonadales bacterium
CGGCGCTTCCGGGCAAGAGCGTCACCGCGACACACGCCGCTCAGCAGCCCGTCATTGACGGGCGCGACGACGACGCCGTGTGGCGCGAGGCGACGCCCATCACCGAATTCCAGGAGTGGCGACCGAGCGAGGGCGGAGCCCCGAAACTCCCGACCGTCGCGAAAGTCGCCTATGACGCGGCCAACCTGTACGTCTTCGTCCGCGCCTTCGACCCGCACCCCGACAGTATCATCACCGTCCTCGCCCGCCGCGACTACTTCACACCATCCGACATGATCTGGCTGTTCCTCGACTCCTATCATGACCGTCGCACCGGCTTCGAATTCGTGGTCAACCCGGCGGGGGTGAAACTGGATGCGCAGATCTACAATGACGGCAACGAGGACTTCGCCTGGGACGCGGTGTGGGATGTTGCGACGCGCATCGACTCCCTCGGCTGGACGGCGGAGTTCCGGATCCCGCTGTCACAGCTTCCCTACGGCCGGCAGCGGAGCCACACCTTCGGCTTCACCGTGGATCGCGACATCTACCGCTACTCTCAGCGCGTCAGCTGGCCTCTCTTCCGGCAGTCGCAGGCAGGGTTCGTGTCGCAGTTCGGCGAGATCACCGGCCTGGACAATCTGGAGGCGCCGCGCCGCCTGGAGGCCTCGCCCTATCTCGTGACGAAGAACGTCTCGCAGTTCACCGCCACCGGGATCGAGCGCACGCAGGACCTGACTGTGGGCGGCGACGTGAAGTACCGCGTGGCGTCGAACCTGAAGCTCGACGCTACGATCAATCCGGACTTCGGCCAGGTCGAAGCCGACCCGGGCGTGCTCAACCTCTCGGCGTTCGAGACGTTCTTCCGCGAGCAGCGGCCGTTCTTCGTCCAGGGCGCCGGGACGTTCCAGTTCAACGTCAACTGCACTGCGGTGAACGACTGTAGCACCGGTGAGGGACTCGTGTACTCGCGACGCATCGGACGCGCGCCCGAGCTGGCGGGGACCTACTCGGACACCACGTCGCCGGCGTTTACGACGATCCTCGGCGCCGCGAAGCTCACTGGACGCCTGCCCGTCGGGGCGGGGCTGGCGATCGGCGCCCTCGATGCCGTGACCCAACATGTCTCCGGCGCGGGCGGCGCGACGATCGAGCCCACCACCAACTACGGGGTGCTGCGGGTGCGCCAGGACTTGCGCGGGGGCGAGTCGAGTGTGGGCGGCATCGTCACCGCGGTGAACCGACACAACGACTCTTGGAGCTCACCGTATCTGCACAGCGGTGCTTATGTGGCAGCCGTGGACTTCCGCCACCGCTTCCCCGGCGGCCGGTACGAATTCTCGGGCTCGCTCGACTTCAGCCAAGTCGCGGGCAGTGCCCGGGCGATCACCGCGACGCAGCGCGACGCGACGCACTACTATCAGCGGCCTGACGCCGGTGGGGGAATCCGCCTCGACACGACGCGCACGTCCCTCTCCGGCGACGCCGAGGGGATCCAGTTCGGCAAGGTGGGGGGCAACCATCTGCTCTTCCAGACGAACGTGGAGCGTCGCTCCCCCGGGTTCGAGATCAACGACCTCGGCTATTTGCAGCGCGCCGGTCAAGTAGCGTGGAGCACGTGGGCGGGCTTCTTCGACCGGCACACGCGTCGACTGTATCAGCGCTTTCAGTGGAATTTCAACTGGCAGCAATATTGGACGACCGCGGGGCTGCCCGAGGAGCGGGCGTTCAATACCAATACCCACACCACATTCCGCAACACCTGGTCGTTCCACATCGGAGGGACTGTCGGCCAGCTCGGCACGACGTACTGCTACTCCTGCGCGCGCGGCGGCCCCGCTGTGCGGCAGGATTCCTACTTGGCCCCCTGGGGCGGGGTGGCCGGCGACGACCGCAAGGCGATCGTGCCGTACTTCTGGGTCAACTATTGGCGGGCGGACGGCGGGCGGTCGCACAACATCAGCCTGTCGCCGGAGGTCGACTTCAAGGTAGCGTCGCGCGTGACCGCGGCGCTCTCGCCCAGCTACTCGCGCTCTCGCAACGACATCCAGCCATTGGGCGCGAGGACGGACACGAGCAACGTGACGCACTATCTGTTCGGGCATCTGGACCAGAAGCAGCTCGCTCTCACCATGCGCTTCACGTATCCGTTCAGCGCGAGCATGTCGCTGCAGGTGTACGCGCAGCCGTTCATCTCCAAAGGGACGTTCAGCAACATCCGTGAGCTGTCGGCCACGCCGCGCGCGGCGAACTACGCGAGCCGCTATCAGGCGTACCGCGACACCGCGTTTACGAACAACATCGGCGGCTTCAATTACAAGCAGTTCCGGTCCAACGTCGTGTTCCGCTGGGAGTACCGGCCGGGGTCCACTTTGTTCGTCGTGTGGAGTCAGGGTCGCCAGGGGTCCACGGGCAGCGAGGGGACGCGCAGCTTCGGTGGCGATATGAACGATCTGTTCAATTTGCGGCCGGACAACCGGTTCCTGGTGAAGCTGTCGTACTGGTTCAATCGGTAGCGGCACCAGTTCTGTTGACCCCAATACAAAAAAACGGCGAGCCATTTGGCTCGCCGTTTGAGTCGGGATCGGGCGGCTTAGTGCCCCGCCGCGCGAGCCAACGAACGGTGACGCGCGTCATCCGGGCAGCGAGCCACTGCTCAAGTCGTTGTGCGGCTTGCTTCAAGCGCGCCAACTATTGTCGTCCACGGCCCCAAAGTGAATGTTCCCTCCGTGAACATCTGGGAAAAAATCACTCGGTCGCTGCGCACGCTGCGCCTCGACACCATGAGGGGCAAGTTTGTGGCGTTCGCAGTGCTGGCGACGCTATTCACGACGCTCGTGATGACGGTGATG
>DATGVC010000275.1:0-2961 GCA_035300745.1 Gemmatimonadales bacterium
CTGACAAAACGCGACGCATTCGCCCGCGTCTTCAATGAGCAAGACCGGCCACTCTTGATCCGCGATCCGTTCCCGCCAGAACGCCGTTCGATAGGCGAGGTCGGTTCGGGCGATGACGTCGTCCGGCATGATGCCACGGTACGCCACGTTCCACGATTCCACGTGAATGCGCCCGACGGCTTCCGCATCGGCGCTCAGCGCTCGGCGGATCGTCATCGCCCCAACTTCGCTTCCCATTCCTCGAGCGAGCGCGGCCAGTCCGCTTTGAGCAGTCTCGAGAGCGAGCGATCGGCGAGGACGCGTCCACCGGTCTGACAGGTGGCGCAGTAGTTCGCCTCGTTGGCCGCGTAGCGAATGCGCTGCACGGGAGAGCCGCAGACGGGGCAGGGTTGTTTGTACTTGCCGTGCACGGCCATCTCCTTGCGAAATGCCGTGACCTTCTCGGGAAAGTCGCCGCCGGCCTCGTCGCGCAGCCGCGCGATCCATTCGCGTAAGGTGCGCTGCGTGGCTTCGTAGAGACGCGCGACTGCTTCGTCCGAGAGGTTGGCCGAGAGCTGAAAGGGCGACAGCTTCGCGGCGTGCAGGATCTCATCCGAATACGCGTTGCCGATCCCGTCGAACAGATGGGGATCGGTGAGTGTGCGCTTCAGTGTGTGCGATTCGGATGCGAGTCGCGTCCTGAACTCGGCGAGCCTGGCGGTCAGGACATCGAGCCCTCCGGGATCGTGCGCCGCCAACCCTGCTTCGCCGCCCACGACGTACAATGAGGCCCGTTTCTTGGGACTTGCTTCGGTGAGGAGCAGCGTGCCCGTTGGAAAATCGAATGATGCGAGGCCGACCTTGGCCGGTGGGCTCGTTCCTTCGGGCCGCCACTTGAACCGGCCGGCGATCATCAGATGGAAGACGAGGAAGATGTTCCCTTCCATCTCCCACACGATCCGCTTCCCCAGGCGCCGCAATCCCACCACCTTGCGGCCCTGTGCCGCACTCAGTGGTGGGTCGACCGTCCGTAGCAGAGATGGACTGACGATGCGCACGCGCTCGAGCGGCTGGCCAACAACGCGTGGCTGCAGCGCTTCGAGGTAGATCGTGATGTCGGGTAGCTCCGGCATGGCCCCCGGATGCTATCTACTGGAATACCTGGAGCGCCACCTCCACGCGCCCGAAGGGCGCGCTCACCTGCACGCCTTGCACCAGCTGCTTGACCTTCGTAAACATGTCGCGCGCGATCGCCACGCCTTCCGCGAGCGCCGCCTCCTTGCCCTTTTCCTGCGCTTTCCGCATGCGCTGGAGAACCTCTTCGGGCACTGACACGCCGGGTACTTCGTTTGCCAGGAACTCGGCGTTGCGCAGCGAGATGAGCGGCCAGATCCCGGCGACGATCGGGATCTTGAACTGCTCGACGCGCTTCAAGAACGCTTCGAGCTGGCGCGCGTCGAACACCGGTTGCGTGACGGCGAACTCTGCTCCGGCATCCACCTTCCACGCAAACCGCGATAGCTCGCGATCCTGGTCGACCGCGCCGGGGTTCACACCGACACCGATCGCCCACTGCGTCGCACCGCCGAGCGGGTTGTTGCCGGGATCGAGCCCCTGATTCAAGCGATAGACGAGATTCGTGAGCCCGATCGAGTCGATGTCGAACACCGCGGTCGCCTCGGGATAGGGCCCCATTTTCGGGGGATCGCCGGTGATGATCAGGATGTTGCGCAGCCCGGCGGCATGCGCCCCGATGATGTCGGACAGCATCCCGAGGAGGTTGCGGTCGCGGCAGCAGTAATGGATGACTGTCTCGATGCCGACCTCGCGCTCGATCAGCAACGCCGATGGCAGCACGCCCATGCGGCTCTGGGCGCGCGGGCCGTCGGGCACGTTCACAGCGTCCACGCCCGCGGCCTTGAGCGCACGGCACTGCTCGAGCATCGGTTTCGGATCCACGCCCTTGGGCGGCACGATCTCGACGCTCGTGACCAGCGCGCCGCGCGCGAGTTTCGCGCCCCAGTGGGACTTCTCGGTGAGCGGCACGGGCGTGACGTCGGGCGCGGCGTGCACCTGCGCGCGCGAGACGACGACACTCGGTTGGCGCGGCACGACGCTGGCGATGTAGTCGCGGATCTTCTTGATGTGCTCCGGCGTCGAGCCGCAGCAGCCGCCGACGAAGCGCGCCCCCGCTTCGATCATGCGCCGCGCGTAGCTCGCCATATACTCGGGCGAGGCGAGGTAGATCTTGCGGTCGCCGACGTCTTTGGGCAGACCGGCATTCGGCTGTCCGGAAATCGGCTTCTCCGTCGCTTTGACCATCTTCTCGACGGCTTCGAGGACGCCCGCCGGTCCCACGGAGCAGTTCACGCCGATCACATCAGCGCCCCACCCCGCGAGCTGTTTGGTGAACGTGTCCGGGTCGGTGCCGTAGTAGGTGAGCCCGTCGGTGCCGATCGTCATCTGACACACGACCGGCAGGTCGGTCGCGGCGCGCACCGCCAGCAGGGCCGCGTGCATCTCGTCCATATCGCTGAACGTCTCGAGAATGAATCCGTCCACGCCGCCGGCGAGCAGCCCCAGGGCTTGCCGGGCAAACAGTGCCTCGGCCTCGAGCTTCGAGGTAGGGCCGAACGGCTCGATGCGGATGCCGAGCGGCCCGATCGCGCCGACCACACTGGCGCGTCCACCCGCGGCGGCGCGGGCCAGCTCGGCAGCCGTGCGGTTGATCTTTTCCGTCTCGTCCGCCAGCCCGTAGCTGTTGAGCTTCAGCGGGTTCGCCCCGAAGGTATTCGTCTCGAGGATCTCCGCGCCGGCGCGCACATATTCGGCGTGCACTTCCTGCACGAGCCGAGGCTGCTTCAGGTTCAGCTCGTCGTAGCAGACGTTGAGGAAGAAGCCCTTGCCGTACAGCATCGTGCCCATGGCCCCGTCGAAGACGTGGACACGGCCGTCGGCAAGGAGATCACGGAATGTCGGCAG
>DATGVC010000276.1:0-2036 GCA_035300745.1 Gemmatimonadales bacterium
CGGGTCGATCGACTTGAAGTTGTAGAACTCGTCTTCGCGCTCGAAGCGCGTGGGGAGCCCCTTGGTCGACACGTGCGTCGTGTCGAGTACGCGGTAGCTGCCTTTGCGCACGTTGGGATTACCCGGATGGCCGTTGAAGTACGCGCCCGCCAGTCTGCCGTACCACGGCCAGTCGTACTCGGTGTCCGTGGCGGAATGCACGCCGACGTATCCGCCCCCCGCCTGGATGTAGCGCTCGAACACATCCTGCTGCGCTGGATTCAGCACGTCCCCGGTTGTACTCAGGAAGACGACGGCGCTATAGCGCGCCAGGTTTTTCTGCGTAAAGGCGCCGGCGTCCTCCGTCGCGTCGACCGCGAATCCATTCTCCTGGCCGAGCTTCCGGATCGCGGCGATGCCGTTGGGGATGGAGCTGTGACGGAATCCGGCGGTCTTGGAAAAGACGAGCACGCGCGGTTGCTGCGCCGCTGCGGCGACCGGGGGGGGGATCGAGATCGCGGCAAGGAGGGGGAGCGCGAGGGAAACGAGGAGTCGGTGCATGGGCGCCAATCTGCAGCAGTGTGGGGGTTTTCGGAACTATCTCGGCGCCCAGAACGGATCCGCCGTCGGCACAAACGTCACCGGCACCTCCTTTACGAAGCTGCCGAGCCAACGCGCAAACTCCTCCATGCCATCCTGCTCCGACGGCACGTGCCCCAGGATGATCAACGCCTTCTTCCGTCCCGCCGTCACCGCGTCGGCCACGTACTCCACCGTCTCCCACTCGTGCGCCTCACCGATGACCAACACTTCCACATTGTCCTGCTGCAAGAGTTGCCGATGCCGGGCGAAGCCGGCGGCGCCGGGCGACAAGCCGATCCCCGTGACCCGAAGGGCCGAGTCGCCGACGACGCGCAGCGTCGGCGCCGGCAGGCGGCGGCGAATCGTCAGGGCCAGCTCGGCCAGCGTCGTTTCGGGTACCCGGTAGAGCCACTCGCTCTCGGCGCGGTAGCGCTCCCAGCCGAGCGTGCGCGCGAGATCGGTCGCCATCGGCTCGGGACGGCGCCGATGCCAGTGATCGTGCATGCGCACGACCACCATCCGATGCTCACGAATGAATGCGCGCTTGGCGGCGGTGACGGAGTCGTGTTCGCTCTCGAGCACGTCGAGCTTGTCGAAGTGATCGTAGAACGTCGGCTCGTGTGTGATCACGAGGTTCGCGCCGTGCGCCGCGGCTCGCTGCAGCACATCGAACGTCGCCATCATCGTCACCGCGATGCCGGTCACCCGCGTCGTGGAGTCGCCATCCTTGAAGGTGTCCACCGTCGGCTCGGTCCACGGCACGCCGATGTTTTGCTTGATCCGCAGGGCGACATCGCGCGCGGTGAGCGGCTGCTGGGCGCGGGGAGGCGTGGGTGCCACGACAAACGCGAACACGACGAGCAACGCGGACAGACGCATGTCGGCCTCGGATCGAGTTCGTGAACAATCTACGAGCTATCGGTGCGAGTGTCCCGAGTGTACTCTGTCCGTGGTCGTATGACTACTCACCACCCAGAGGAGGTCGTGTGCGATCCATTTTCGTCGGGGCCGTCGTTCTGGCATTTGTCGCGTGTGCCGCACGTGAAGTTCAGAAAGCCGACCCACGCCTGGCACGATTGCTCGCCGACCGTGAGGCCGTCTGGCGGGCGTGGTTCGAGAATGATCAGCGGCGGCTCGTGCAGCTATTGCCGAGCGACGTGGTGGCGATTAGCAATGACACCACGTGGCAGAATCGCGCTGCCGTGCTCGCAGCGGCGCAAGCGTTCGCGCAGAGCGGCGCGAAACTTGTGCGGCTAGACTTCCCGCGGACCGAGCAGCAGGTCTTTGGGGATGTCGCGGTCCTGTACTCCCGCTACGAGTTCGAGCTCGAGAAGAACGGCAAACGGTCGCTGCAGGCGGGCCGAGCGACGGAGGTGTTCGTGTGGCGCGACAGTCTGTGGCAGAACACCGGCTGGCATCTCGACTCGGGTCACTGAGCGGCGCGCTTCGCTCAGGATGACAGCGTCCGCGTCTCG
>DATGVC010000277.1:0-6471 GCA_035300745.1 Gemmatimonadales bacterium
GAGCGCGATCAGTCCGATATTCGCCGTATCCCCTTTGTCACCCGATCGAGCGTGGGCGAGCTCTACGAGGCGCTTTTTCATGCGTCGATCAACCCCACCGTGGGCTGAACCATCCGTTTGTCGATCAGCGCCGGCCAGTACGCCACGATTTCCTCGGGCTTGGGCCGCCCTCCGGCGAAGCCGGTCACGCTGGGCGGACCGTTGAGGATGAGAGGCGCAATCTCACGCGTGAAGCGGTCCACGGGCGCTTCGTCCCGCGCGCGCACACCCACTCGCAGCTGGACTTCTGGGATGGCCGCGACGTCCACGTCCCTCAGCGCCAGCGGCCCGTGAGTGGCGCCGGCGCCCACGAACTCGGTGTGGATCGCTTCGAACTTGAGGCCCAGGTCGCTGAGGCGCTGGCGCAGGATGCGGTCGGCGGCTTTCGCCTTCTCGAGTGCGTCGGGCCAGGCGTACACGAGTGTCCCGACGGCCTTGTAGCCATAAAAGTAGGCAACCGAGACCTTGAGCTTGTCCGTCGCCGGTTTGCCCTTGATACCCGACACGCGTACGCGATCCTTCCCCGCCTGTTGGAGGTGGATGGTCGTAAAGTCGGCGACGCCGTCCGGCGTGATGTAGGCCCGTGGATCGCCCATCTCGTAGACGAGCTGCTCGGTGACTGAGGCGATGTCGATGCGGCCGCCGGTGCGTGGATGTTTGACGACGTCGAAGCTGCCGTCCGCGCGGGCTTCCACAATCGGGTAGCCGACGTTGGCCAGGTCGGGGATCCGTTTCCAGTCGCGCAGACAATTCCCGCCGCTGCATTGCGCCCCACACTCGATGATGTGCCCAGCGACCGTCCCGGCGGCGATCTGATCCCAGGCGTCGGGTGCCCACCGGAACGCGTGCATCAACGGCCCCAGCGTCAGTCCAGTGTCGGTCACGCGGCCCGTGATCACGACCTGCGCGCCGCGCTGCAGCGCTTCGACGACCGGGGCGGCACCGAGGTAGGCGTTGGCGGAGAGCACCCGGTCGCGGACGTCGTGCAGCGGGCGGCCGCTGTCGAGATTCTTGAGATCATGGCCACGCGCGATCAAACCATCCAAACGACCCATTAGATCGTCGCCCGTCACGACGCCGATCGTCAGCTTGCCGTTCAGGCCGAGTTTCCGCGCGACGGCGGCCACCGCCATGGCACAGGCCCGCGGATTCACGCCGCCGGCGTTGGCGGTGACTTTGATTCCCCGCTCCACCACCGTGGGGAGGATGCGCTCCATCTGTGTGACGAAATCGGTGGCATAGCCGCGCGCCGGATCGCGCGATTTCTGTTTCTGTAAAATTGACATGGTCACTTCGGCGAGATAGTCCATCATCAGGTAGTCCACCGGACCGCCGGTCACCTGGCGGTACGGCGCTTCCAACCAATCACCCCAAAACCCCTGCCCACCTGCGACCCGCACCGTGGCTGGACGCCCGGTCACCGTAGGACGCCCTCCCCCGCGCCCCCGGCGCCGCGCGGCCCGGCTGTGACAACGGTGCGCCGCGCCGCGACCGACCCGGTGAGCGTGGTGACGCGCGTCTCGATCAACGTGCCGAAGCCATCCGGCATCTCGAGCGATGGCGCGTTGGGCAACCGCAAGACCGCGCGGCCGCCGGCGACGACGGACAACGGCCCCCCCTCACCGACCGGTTCGTCGGGGCCCAGGAAGCGGACACGCGCCGTGCCGCGCCACGCGTGTCCGGGCAGACGGGCGAAGGCCGGATAGAACTCAATGGCAAGCGGGATCCCGATCAGCGAATCGGACAACGCCAGACTCATGCGCCCGAACGCGTAGTTCACCGGCTCGTTGCCGCCGCGGACCTGCTGTCCTGTCGAGTCGTACACGGTCACGGACAGGTCGGTCAGCTCGTCCCAGAGATCCGGGGACAGCTCGAGATCCACCTCCATGCGCTTCGCCCAGCGCGGGGCGCGCACCTGCAGCGATTCAGCCGGCTGGCCGCGTCCGGCGATCGCATAGCTCCGCTCGGCGCCCACCAGCCGGTAGATGACTGCACCGCTTACCGTGCTGCCCCCCCCCGCCCCGTCCCCGCTGGTCACACTGGAGGCTTCCAGTCCCGCGCCGTGCTGCGTCAACGCGAGTGCAACCGGCCCCAGTTCGGCGCGCACCGTCACAGTCGTCGCCGAGAGCGGCGGCGCGACAACATCCAGCTCGTAAACACCGCGGACCATGTCTTCGGCGCGCACGGTGATCGCCGCGCTCCCTCTCTGCTGCTCGCCGATGTCGATGTCGTTGGGGGCCGACCGTGCGGGGGCACCGTTGGGCTCGTACAGTCGCACCGTCGCCCGCTGGCTCAGCGAATCGGGCAGTGTCACCGTCGCTCGCAACGTGGCGTTGTCCTGCGGCACGCGGAGGAAGTAGCGCTGGACCATTGCGGGCGCCACGAGCCGGCGTTCGTCGAACAGGACCTTCGTCGCGAGGTCAGTGGGTACGATGACGGTGTTCACGAGCCTGAAGAGCGGACCGGCGACGGTATCGCGCGGATTGCGCGCGGTCACCGTGCCGACGTAGACGCCCGGTGCCGTTAACACGCTGCGGTCGTAGGTCACGGCGATCTGCGTGGTGCGCGGCGCGGCGTCCACAGACTCGTCCACGCGGATCCACGGGACGTCGGCGCGCAGCACAAACTCCGCGGCGCGCAGTCCAGCTACGTGGCGTACGGTAAAGGTCTCGACGCTGTCCGCTGGCCCGGCAAATCCGTTGCGGCGGAACGCCGCGGTGACGCCCGTCGATGCATGAACGCCGTAGATCGAGCCCTGGTGTCCGCCTTCGAGCCACTGATACGCCGTCTCCAGCGCGGGCACGCCTGCTCCGTCCTCGATGACGCGCGCGCCACTGAACGGGCGAGCCGACATCCGCAGCGCCTGGGCGATATCGGTCGCCGCAGCACGGCGCCCTTCCTGGGCCAGTGCCGACACGAGGCACGCGGCCAAGCCTGCCGCATGTGGCGATGACATGCTCGTGCCGCCCTTGATCTCGTTGCCGATATCCCAGCGAGGAACGCTCGAGAACGCGACGCCCGGAGTCACGATGTCCGGCTTTGCGAGCTCGCCGCCCCGGGAGCTGAACCACCCCAGCACATCACGCGCAGCCGGCACACCCGGCTGCGGCGGCGCGGCGAAGACGCCGGGATAGCTCGCGCCGACGGATAGCGCCAGATCGGCGGAACCTGGGAAGCCCAGCGTCGACAGCCCCGGCCCATCGTTGCCCGCACTGATGGCGAAGACCGCCTCGGGATGGGTGAGCAGGAAGGCGTCGATGATCGAATCAATCACGGCGCGGCCCTCGTGCTCGTTGCCGACGCCGAAGCTCAAGTTCAACACGAGCGGCAGATTGCGTTGTGCCGCGTAGCGCGCGGCGTAGTCGATCGCGCGCATCATGCTGCCGTGGACCGTGACGCCGCCGCGCGCGTTGTTCGCGATCTTGAGCCCGATGATCTGCGCGCCTGGCGCCACGCCGTTGAACCCCGCCACGTCGAACAGGTTGTAACCGGCGGCGACTCCCGCGACGTGTGTGCCGTGACCGGACGTGTCGAAAAAGAGATCGAGCACCGGCGCGCCGTCCGACTCGCTGAAGTTCGCGACGATCGTGAGGGGCTTCTTGCCGAGCGCAATCGTCTCGCGCCCCTGGCGATAGTCGTGCAGCGGCATTTCGTCTTCGAACGAGCCGTCGAGGTTCGTATCGATGAAGGCGACCCAGCCGTCCGAGGCTTTCACCACGACGACGGGAAACTCGTCGGTGTTGCGGCCGTTGCCGTTGACGTCACCCGCCGGCGGCCTGCCGAGCGGCAGCTCGCGGAACACGCCGCGATACCAGGTCGTCGCGGTGGTCATGCGGCCGATCCGGGCCGCGCCATGCATTTCGTGGTCGGTCGGCGCAGGGAGGGCGGTCAACGGCACTCGGCCCTCGCCGGAGAAGTCGCGCAGCTCGATCACCTTGGGGGCGCCGGTGCTGGTGGCGATCAGTCCCGGAACGCCAGGGTCGACACCGCTGTCCAGAATCGCGATCAGGACACCGCGGCCGTCGTAGGTCGGGTGCAGCGCGCGAAAGATGTCGACACCGGTACTCTTCAGCGGCATGAGGCCGAGCATGTAGGCGGCCGCCGGATCGACCGCCGGCTGCGGCATGGCAGCGCGGCTGCCGTCTGAGGTAACGGGCGCCGAGACCACCAGCGCTGGCTTCGTCGTCGGTTTCGTAACGGCTTTCGTCGAAGCGCATGAGCTTCCCAAAACGAGCAAGGCAGCGGCAAGAGGCTTCAGCGTCACGAGAGACTCGGCAGCGCAAAGGCCCCGAGATGGGGGCCGGTGAATTGGGTGGACACCTCGAGGAGAAAGGCGAGCGTATCGCGCGTCTCCTCGGGCGTAAGAATCGCATCGACAAATCCGCGCGCCCCGGCGAACTTCGCATCGAGTTGATGCTCGTAGTCGGCGCGCATCGCGTCGACGGCGGTCGCGTTATCGGGCTTCGCGGCGTCGGCGCCGTACACGGCCTGGACGGCCGACTCGCCTTCCATCACACCCATGCGACCGGTGGGCCACGACACGATGAAGTCGGGATCGAAACCCTGACCCGCCATCGCATAGTAACCGGCACCGGACGCGTGATTGACCGTCAGGACCAGCTTGGGCACCGTCGCCGTCGCCATGGCTTCGACGAACCGCGCCCCGGCCCGGATGATACCCGTGTGCTCCGCCGCGGTCCCAACCATGAATCCCGACACATCTTGAATGAAGAGCAACGGAATGCGCTCACGGTCGGCGTTCTCGATGAAATACGCCACCTTCTCGGCGCTCTCCGTGTAGATGATGCCGCCGATCCGCGGCGCTTCATTCTTATTCTTGCCTTTGATCACACCGCGAGAATTCGCGATCACCGCCACCTGGCGTCCCTCAATCGCGCCATGCCCACAGATCATCTCGGGCGCGACATCCGGCTGGAACTCGTCGAGCCGGCCCGCGTCCAGCACGCACTCGAGGAGCGACCGGACGTCGTAACTCATGCGATGATCGACCGGGATCAGCTCATAGAGCGCTTTGATGTCGCGCTTCGGCCCGGCATATGTGTGTTGGGACTTGGGCGCGTGCGGTAGACGGCCCAGGTACTCGCGGATCTTCGCGAGACATTCCTTATCGTCCTTCGCTCGGTAATGCGCGACCGCACTGACGGTGGTGTGGGTCTTGGCGCCGCCCAGCGTTTCCGCATCCACCACCTGCCCTGTCGCCCCTTTGACGAGATTTGGACCGCCCAGACCCATGAATGAGGTGCCTTCGACCATGAAGATGACGTCCGACAGCCCCGGCAGATACGCGCCGCCCGCAATGCAGGGACCCATCACCGCGGCGATCTGCGGCACCTTGAGATAGCGCCGCATGATCGAGTTGTAGTAGAAGATCCGAGCGGCACCATACTGACCCGGGAAGACGCCACCTTGATACGGCAGGTTCACGCCCGCCGAGTCGACCAGGTAGATGATCGGGATGCGCTGGCGCATCGCGATCTCCTGCGCACGGAGAATCTTCCGGATCGTCTCCGGCCACCACGACCCCGCTTTGACCGTCGCGTCATTCGCGACGACCACCACGGGGCGCCCACCGACACGGCCCAATCCCGTCACGACGCCGGCCGCAGGCGCCTGGCCGTCGTACTGATCCCACGCCACCAGCAGCCCGATCTCGACCCAGGGGCCGTCTTTGTCGAGGAGCGCCGCGACACGCTCGCGTGCGGTCAGCTTTCCCTGTTCGTGCTGGCGTTTGATGCGCTCGGCGCCGCCTCCCTGTTCGAGGCGTGCGCGGAGCGTCTGGTATTCGTCGCTGAGCGTCTTGAGGCGACTCACGCGGCGACGTGCTCCGCCGCCCACTCCTGGATGTACTTGATGAGATCGGCCGTTGGCGTGCCGGGGCCGAACAGCTTGCCCGTGCCCTGCGATTCCAGCGCGCTCATGTCCTCAGGGGGAATAATGCCACCGCCGGTCAGCAGCACGTCCTGCCGGCCGGAGGCGTCGAGCAGCTTCCGGACGCGCGGGAACAGGGTCATGTGCGCGCCGGACAGAATTGATAGGCCAACGACGTCGACATCCTCCTGGATCGCGGCCTGCGCGATCATCTCCGGCGTCTGGTGCAAGCCGGTATAGATGACTTCCATCCCCGAGTCGCGCAGTGCCGCGGCCACGACCTTCGCGCCGCGATCGTGCCCGTCGAGGCCCGGCTTCGCAACCAGGATCCGAATCGGTCGACGGCGAGCGGTCATCCGCGGCGGAAGCGCAGCAGCGCCGCCATGCCCTCTACTGCACGGCGCGCTTTCTCGTCATACAGGACGTCTACCTGGGAGCGCTGTCGCAGCGCTTCTTCGACCGCGTCGTCGATCCGGGGATCGTCATCCTGGCCGTCGGCGAGGAGGGTGCGCACCTGCCCGCGCGCCAGCGCCTTGAGCGTGG
>DATGVC010000278.1:0-8936 GCA_035300745.1 Gemmatimonadales bacterium
CCAGCGGGAGCCGCGGGTGCCCGTCCTTGTCCAGATACCGGTCGAGCAAGGCGTCGTCGCCGCTTTTTCCCGGCAGCGCAGCCGGGATCACCTGCGTGCGGCGGCGCGCTTCGGGCCACATTGCGTCGGGCACCGAGCCAATGACGGCCACCGGAGCGCGATCCAGCAGGGACAGCTTCTCGGCCATCACCCATTCCAGCGATCCGAAGCCCTCGACATGCGCGTAGCCGACGTTCGTGATCACGGCGATCGTGGGTTCAATGATGTCGCGCAGGCGCGCGATCTCCCCCGGCACGCTCGCCCCGGCCTCGACGACCAGCGCCTCCGTGTCCTCCGGAGCGCCGAGGATAGTCAGCGGAACACCGATCAGATTGTTGAGGTTGGCGCTGGTCGCGTGGACGCGATAGCGCGCGCTCAGTGCCGCGCGGATCATCTCTTTCGTGCTCGTCTTGCCGCTCGACCCGGTGATCGCGACGACCGGCGTTCCCTCGGGCAGCATGCGCCGGCGCGCGCGGCCGAGTAAACCGAGCGCCTCGAGGGTGTCATCCACCTCGAAGAAGGGCAGACCGGCGACCGCGGGCGTGCCGCGCCGGACTACCGCCGCCGTCGCCCCGCCAGCTTTGGCTTTGTCCAGGAAGGTGTGGGCGTCGAACTTTTCGCCTTTGAGAGCTACGAAGAGCGTGCCTGGTATCAGGTGTCTGGTGTCAGTGGAAATGGCGTTGAACGTGAGGTTTGCCGGCGCCTGCACCCCGAGTGCCTTTGCCACTTCGTCGCTCGTCCACGACCGTCCGACCGTCAGACCGTCCCACCGTCCGACCATCAGGCGCCTCCCAGGCTGCGCACCACTTCCCGCTCGTCGAACGGCTCCTTGGTCGTGCCCACGACCTGATAGGTCTCGTGCCCCTTGCCGGCCAGCAGAACCGTGTCGCCCTCGCGTGCCAGCTCCAGCGCCTGACCGATCGCGGCGCGTCTATCGACGAAGCGATAGTGCTGCCGGGCGGCCATTCCAGCTTCGACGTCGTCCAGAATCCGCTCGGGATCTTCCGTGCGTGGATTATCCGACGTCACGATCGCGATATCGGCGAGCCGCACCGCGATCTCGCCCATCGGCGCCCGCTTGCCGCGGTCGCGGTCGCCGCCCGCGCCGAATACGACGATCACCCGCCCCGCAGGCGACGTCACTTCCCGCACCGTCTCCAGGGCACGTTCCAAGGCGTCGGGGGTGTGCGCGTAGTCGCGCAGCATGACACACGGGTCCACCGCGATGCGCTCCATCCTGCCCGGGACCTGCGGCGACGTCGAGAGCCGCTCGGCGACGACCGGTGACGGCACCTCCAGTCCCACGGCACAGGCGGCGACGCCCAGCGCATTGGCGACGTTGAACCGCCCGAGCAGCGGCAGCGCCACTGGATGACTTCCCTGCGTCGTCACCAGCGTGAAGCGCGCGCCCTTCGCGTCAACGCGCACGTCGCGCGCGGTGACGTCGGCCGTTGGCGCGGTCGCTGAGAAGGTGATCCGGCGTGGCGCGCGCGGTAGTCGTGCCCACGCGGCGTCGTCCGCGTTGATCACCGCCAGACCGCCATCCGCGAGGTACCCGACGAGCTTGGCCTTGGCGGCGAAATAGGCGTCGAACGTCTCGTGATAATCGAGATGATCGCGCGTCAGATTGGTGAAAATCGCCGCGCGAAATACGAGTCCCTCGACGCGGCCCTGATCGAGGCTGTGGGACGAAACTTCCATGGCGACTCCGGCGGCTCCGCGATCGACCAGCGCCGCGAGCGTCGCCTGCAGATCGATAGGACCCGGCGTCGTGAGGTTGCCCGCCTCGCTCTCGACCGCTGCGCCCGCCGGATCGAACGCGCCCAGCGTCCCGATCGCCCCCATCGGCCAGAGCGCGCTCAACACGTGGCGGGCGAGAATGACGGAGGTCGTCTTCCCGTTCGTCCCCGTGACCCCGATCATCTGCAGCCGCCCGGCGGGCCGGCGATACCACGCCTCCGCGGCGATCGCCGCCGCGCGCCGGCCGTTGCGCACCAGGACCTGCGGAATCGCCACCGACTGCCGGGCCTCGACCAACGCAGCCGCAGCGCCGCGCGCCGCCGCATCGGCGACGAAGGTGTGGCCGTCGAGCACCGCCCCACGGACGACGCAGAACAGCATCCCGCGCTCGAGCCGCCGCGCGTCGGCGGTGAGGCCCGTGATCTGGGGCATGGGACTGATGCGCGCGTCAGGCGCATCGACCAGAACGCCGGCGCGCGCCAGCGCGTCCACGACTTCCTGCAGCGATCTGCTCACGGGCGAGATAGGGGAGGTGGCTCCGCAAATACCGTCACGGTCGTTCCCACCGCCGCATGTTCACCGGCGGCGGGCCAGGTGTGGTGCACGACGCCCCACCCTTTCACGACGACGTGGAAGCCCCGGCCGTGCAGCGTGCGCGCTGCTTCGCGCAGCGGACGACCGGTCACGTTCGGCACAATCCGGTCGGGTTGAGCGGCCACCGTGTCGGGGACGTAGGGCCACTGCACGACGTAGGGCACTACTCCATCGGGCTGGTCGAGAGGTGCGCGATCGGCCGTCGCGGCCACGTTGGAGAGCCGGGCGCGGTCGAGCGCAACCGTGCGCGCGGCGAGTGCCTGTTCCAGCATCGAGCGTGTGACCGGGGCGGCCGTCTGCGCCGCGAAGTAACTGCCGCGCTGCGGATTGTCGATCTTCATCACGACCACAAGCTGCGGCTGATCGGCTGGAAACAACGCCGCAAACGACGCCGTGTACTGCCCCGCCGCGTAGCGCCCGCCGACCACGCGGCGGGCGGTGCCGGTCTTGGCGGCCAGCTGGAAGTTGGCGAGCGCCGCCCGCTCCGCCGTTCCGCCGGCTTCGACGACGCCACGCAGCAAATCGCGCAACTTGGCCGCGACCTCGGACCTCACCACCCGGCGCACCGGCTCCGGATAGTGGCGGTAGAGTACCGCGCCGTCGGGAGCACGGATTTCCCGAAGCAGCGTCGGCTCGAGCAGCACACCGTCGTTCGCGATGGCGCCGTACGCCGCCGCGAGTTGAATCGGCGTCACCGCCAGCTCGTAGCCGATCGCGAGGCTCGCCGAGCTGGGACGCGACCACTCGCGTGGCGGCCGCAGCCGCCCCGGCGACTCGGCAGGAAACTCGACGCCGGTCGGGGCCCCGAAGCCGAACGCGCGGAGCACGCCGTACTGCTCGTCCGGATGCAGGCGCGACGAGAATTTCACGAGCGCGATGTTGCTGGATACTCTGATCGCGTCCGCCAGTGTCAGTGACGGCAGCGGGTGCTCGTCCGTGACCACGCGATCGGGCAACCGGTAACGCCCTCCCTCCCCCGAAACGTGATCACCGAATCGTACGCGATTGAACGTGATGAGCGCCGCGGCCGCGAAAATCTTGGCAAGCGATCCGGGCTCGAACGTTTCCGTGAATGCGCTGGGCCGCATGCTCCCGTCGGCCCGCCGGGACGCCGCCGCGAGGATCTCGCCCGTTGCGGGATCGAGCATCACGACGTCGCCGCCATCGGCTTCCATGTTGTCGATCGCGTCATCCAGCGCGCGCTGCGCGATTTCCTGCAGCTCAGCATCGAGTGTGAGCACGACGTCGTTGCCGGGCACGGGTTCGGCAATCACGCGCGCGGGCGATTCGTATTCGCGTCCTTCTCGATCCTTCAGCACGACCGCCGAGCCGGGCGTGCCCGCCAGCAGGCTGTCCAATAGCCGCTCAAGCCCTCCTCCACCGCCGCCACCACCTCGCCCGTCGTCTCCCACCCGTCCGATCACGGCGCGCGCAAACTCGGGCGACGGATAGAAGCGCCGCCGCACGGGCTCGAGATGAATGCCCCGCATGCTGCGCAGCGGTTGCACCTCGACTGTGGTAAAGGGGCCCGCGAACCAGGCGTAGCGGCGGCGCAAACCGCGGTCCACGTCGCGCGGCGCGAGCCGCAGCTGGCGCGCGATGATCGCGGCATCGCGCGGCGGATCGCGCAGCTCGTTCGGCGCGACGCCGACATGATAGGTCTCCTGGGTGAGCGCCAGGCCCAGACCGTGGCGGTCGAACAGCGTGCCGCGCCGCGCCTCGAGCACGACACGCTCGGTGCGCTGTGCCTTGGCGGCGGCGGCGTACCTGGCACCTTCGAGCAGCTGCACCTGCGCCGCTCGCAACACCAACGCAAGCAGCGCGACGCCGAGACCGACCTCCACGACGCGGAGCCGCACGAGGGGCTTGGCCATCAGTACGGCCGTTCTGGAGGTTGCGGAGGCGCGGAGGGTCCCGCGGGGGCCGGAATCAGAATGATCTCCGTATCAGCCGGCAATCGGAGTCCCAGCCGCCGGGCGCGCGGCAGCAACACGGCGCGGCTTTGCGCGGTACGCACGCGGCGCTCTACGTCGGCGCGCCGGCCCTCCAGCGATGCCCGTGCCTCACGCTGATCCGCCAGCGCGCGTGCCGAGTTGAGGGCGGAGGTCTGCCGGGCGATCACGGCCCAGAGCGCGGCCAGTAACGCCACGAGCCAGAACGCGATCCAGTGGCGGCCTCTAAACGTCACCGGCGGTCTCAAATGCGCGAAACTGCGCCGATCGGGCTCGGGGATTGGACGCGATTTCGTCGGGCGAGGGGGACACGGGCTTCTTCGTGAGCACCCGTCCGAGGGCCCGCCCGCGGCAGGTGCATATCGGCTGGCGCGGCGGGCAGATGCAGTCTTTACCCCACTCCCGAAACGCATTCTTTACGATGCGGTCTTCACCCGAATGGTAGGTGATGATGCCTAAACGACCGCCGCGCACGAGCGCATCGCGGAACGCCGGCAACGCCGTGACGAGCGTCTCGAGCTCCGCATTGACGGCGATGCGGAGGGCCTGAAACAGGCGCGCGAAATCGGACGGACCCGAGCGCGGGCCGAGGACGGCCCGAATCGCGTTCACGAAATCGTCGCTCACGGTGAACGCCGCCGACAGCCGGCGGCGGATGATTTCTTTCGCCAGCGCACGACCCCGCCGTTCGTCGGCGTAGTCCGTGAATACCGCGCTGAGTCGCTCGACCGGCCACGTATTCAGCACATCTCGCGCAGCTATTCCCCTTCCCCCTTCCCCCGTCCCCTTTCCCCCCATTCGCATATCGAGTGGCGCGCCGGGCCGGAAGGTGAACCCGCGCTCCGCTGTGTCGATCTGATGCGAGCTCACGCCGAGGTCGAGCAGGATGCGATCAGGATGGAAGGCGCGGATCGCGGCAACGGCCGATGGGGCGGCGTATGACGTTTCGAGGTAATGCACGCCGACGGCGCCGAGACGGCCGCGGGAGGCGGCGATCGCATCGGGATCCCGATCGATGCCCAAGACCGTCGCGCCGGCCTCGCGCAGGATGGCCGCATGACCGCCGCCGCCGAGCGTCGCATCGACGGCGCGCGTACTGCCGCTGGCCCACGCGCGCACCGCCGCGGCGAGCACCGGGGTGTGATACGGAATCGATGGCGAGTCGGAGGCTGCCGTAGGCACGCTCCATAATAAGAAAACCCCCGCCATTAAGGGGCGGGGGTTGATAATCGGGATACTGAGGCGGGGCTGACGGGGCTCGAACCCGCGACCTCCGGTGTGACAGACCGGCACTCTAACCAGCTGAGCTACAGCCCCCCAGCACCAAGCCCCTTACGGAGCGCCGGAATATAGACCCGCGGTCAGGTCAATTCAACGGCGGCTTGCACTTGAACGCCGCCTGCACGGACGGCTTCGCCTTCTCGTATTGCGCGACGAAGCCGAGCATCTGATCCGCGGTCGGGGGATGCACGCGGCGGCCCAGCAGCAGCGCCGTTTTCGTCCGCGCGAGGCGATCGAACACCGCGCGCGCGTCGGGGCAGCGGGCCGCGCCCTTCGCTTTCGTCATCTCCTGATACGGTCCGTTCAACGTCAGCACGGACGACAGACCATACCAGAAGCTCGCGTTGATCCGGACCTGCTGCTTCGGTCCGAGCGTGTCGGCGGCGTTCTTCGATGCAAGGATCGTGAGTAGCGTATCGAGCCAGCGGTACGCGGCGTCATAGGCGCCGGCCTGCGCGATCTTGGAGCCACCCGTCAGTATGATCACGGAAGCGGCGAGGCGCTGCGTGGAGTCGGGGGAGTTGAGTCCCGGCCGCAAAAACGGCCGAGCCGAATCCACTTTCGCGGCAAAGGCCGCACGCAAGCGATTCAAGGCCGCAGTATCGCTCTTGAGCCGTTTCGCGGCCGCCGTATCCCACACCGCCGCGTCGATAATCTGCTTCCCGATCTGCAGACTCGTGCCGACGTCGTTGGGCTCGAGCGCCAGCGCCTTCTTGTAGTAGACGAGGGCGGAGTCCGTCTTGCCCGCCTGCTCCATCGCACCCGCGCGCGCCCGGATGTAGACCGGATGGTTCGGGAAATGGCGGATCGCGGCTTCCGTGAATCTGAGCAAGGCCTGCGTATCGGAGACTTGTTGCGCCGCGCCGAGCGCCGGTTTCAAGAACGTCGTGTCGCCGCGCAACGCGGTGTCGTGGTCGAACTTCGCGACCCACACGTCGAGCGCGCAGCGGAAATTCGACGCTTCGGTGCAAATCGTCAGCTTCATCTCGAGCAGTTGCGCGTCGCCGGGCGTCAACTTGAGTCCCGCGTTCAAGACTTCGACCGCGCGGTCTGCCTTCTTCATCTGCCGCAACAATTGGGCAATCGCGAGCCGCTTCTGCGCGTTGCGCGGCTCACCACAGAGCTGACTGATGTACGCTTCGGCAGCCTGGAGCGTATCGCCCTTCTGCTGATAGCCGCTGGCGATTTTCTCCCACGCGGTGCCGTTGCACGAGTCGCCCTTGAGGGCGAGCTTCGCCGCCGCGATCACGCTGTCCAGCGGCGCACGTTGCGCCTCGAAGATCGTGGCGATGCACAGATACGCGCCGGTGGAGTTGGGATCGATGGCCAGGGCCTTTTGCGCTTCCGCACGGGCGCGCCCGAACTGGCCCTTCTTCCGTTCCTCATTGCAGTTGCGGATTCCTTCGCTGAGGCGGACGGTCGTCGCGATCCGCTGCGCGATCGTCTCGGCCAGGGCCGCCGCGGTGCCCGGATTTCCGTTCGATGCCGTAAAGCGTCCGGCGATGCCGGAGCTGCCGATATCGATCATCTGCACATCAGCCGTCAAAGTCGTGCCGCTCTTCGCGAACGAGCCGGTCACATAGGCGTGCACTTGCAGGAACCGCGCGAGTTGACGCGCCTGCTGATCGTCGAGCAGGCCATTGCAGGGGAACCCCGACTGCCCGAGCGCTTCGCACAGCTTCGCCTTGGGCACCACCGTGACTTTGCTCTTGACGAGCTGCGTCACGCGATCGCGCACGGCATCACTCAACGCGATGCTGGTAGCGGAATCCGCCGACGACGCCATGAACGGCAGTATGAGCAGTCTCTCGGTCGGTTGTTGCGGCGCCGCCAGCTGCTGCGCGGTCGCAGTCGTCGCAACGCCGATCGTCACAGCCACTGCGAGTTGAAGCGCTCTCACCTATTCGTTCCTCCGTTACAGGCTGCTACACCAATGGGCGAAGAGGGATTCGAACCCCCGACATCCTGCGTGTAAGGCAGGCGCTCTGAACCGCTGAGCTATTCGCCCGTGCCATTGGGGGAGCGGAGGTGCTAAAGGGCTAGGCCTACGGGAAACAAAACGCAGTAGCCCAGGACGAGCAGCACCGGCGCGAGCGTCGTAGATCCTCTCGACAACAACCAGTAACCGAGAACGAGCGACACCAGCGCTCCTCCGAGAACGATGTAGTTCTTCGGTCCGAACCGCAGGCGCGAACGTGCAAGAGTTTGCTCTGGCATAAGCGGCTGGAGTCTATTCGTTAATCTCAACGTCGTCAAGCAGTTGGCTTCCATCCGCTGCTGCTTCGTCGAGCGCCGCGCGCTTGCGGCGGTCGCGCTTGCGCCGCAGGGCTACCAGCGCGACGAGCAGCGCGCCAATGGCCAGCCAGAAAAAGCCCATCGCCGCCAGCCACGACACCCAACCGTAGCGTGAGCCGACGTCGCGCTGCCAGCGCAGCTCGAAGTCGCCTTCGGTGACGTGATAGGTTGCGCGCAAGGCCGCGTCGAACGACTCCGCCTGCGGCAGATGGGCGAGCAAGGGGGTGAGTCCGCGCTCCCCGCCCCAGCGCTCGAGCAGCAGCACGGCGGTGGCGGCCAACGCGTACCCCGTCTCCGCATCACCCCGCGCCCCGCGCAACGCGCGATCGACGTCGTCGAGGTCCATGCGCACGCCGCGCGCCAGCTGCCAGTTCAGCCGCAGCGCATCGAGCCGGTCCCATTCCCGCGCCGCAACCGCGGCATACCCTTCCTCGAACCAAAGCGGGACGTAGCGACCGACGTGCCAGCGGAGGGCAAGATGCGCGAGCTCGTGCCTGAGGGCGACGGTCGGACGGTCGGTCGGCCGGAGGGTCAACAACACGATCGTGCCGGCGTCTGGAAATGCTGCGCCTTGGCTCCACAGGGGCAGACGACCGCGCGTCAGCGAGTCGTACTTCTCGCGGGTTGGCGCGAGGATCAGGCGGACCGGGCGGTCGGGCAACGCGCCGATGCCCGGGAAGTCGCGCGCCTGATCGGCGATTTCCGCGAGCGACGTGGCGAGACCCTGCTGGCCTGGCCAGGCAATCGCGGTGACGCGCCCAACGCTGACGGCTACGGGAGGAGTAGGGTGAGTCGACCCCTGCAGCAGCAGGGCAAGCAGCGCTATTCTCGCGGCGGCTCCTCGCCCTTGGCGACAAGCTCCAGCATCTCCTGACACTTCTTGCCCCAGGGATTGAACTTGTTCGCCTTGAAGCCGTCTTCCCAGGTGGCCTTGGCTTTCGCCTGATCGCCGGCGAACCAATGCGCGCGACCCAGCTCGTAGTAGGCTTCGATCAAGTTGGGACCGAGCTTGATCGTCTTCTCGAAAAAGGTCTC
>DATGVC010000279.1:0-8785 GCA_035300745.1 Gemmatimonadales bacterium
CGCCGCCGTGCTCGACATGCAGCAGCATGCGCCGCCGCCGGATCTCCGCAAGCTGCGGCGCGACGTGCCGCGGGCACTCAGCGACACGGTCATGAAGGCGCTCTCCAAGGCGCGCGAAGCGCGCTGGCAAACCGCCGCCGAGATGCGGCAAGCATTGCTCCCCTACGCCCTGGCGACGTGATGCTACGCACCGTCGTACTCCTGGCCCTGCTGAGCGCGGCGCTCCGCGCCCAGGCGCGACCCCGCGCCCGCGACCTCGGCGTCCCCTTCGACGGCACGCCCGGTCCTCTCAATGCGATCACCGACGTGGCGGGCGTGACGGTCGGGCACAGCACGATCATCAAAGGCCGGGGCCCGCTCGTCGTCGGGCAGGGGCCGGTGCGCACCGGCGTCACCGCCATTTTCCCACGCGGTGCGACGAACGGCGATCCGGTCTTCGGCGGCTGGTTCACGTTGAACGGCAACGGCGAGATGACCGGTACCACCTGGCTCGAGGAGTCGGGCTTTCTCGCCGGCCCCGTGATGATCACGAACACGCACAGTGTAGGGGTCGTGCACGACGCCGTCATCGAATGGCTCGTGCGCAAGGGATTCGAGTTCGACTGGTCGCTGCCGATCGTCGCCGAAACGTGGGACGGATCGCTCAACGACATCAACGGCTTTCACGTCACGAAAGAGCACGCGTTCGCGGCGCTGGACAGCGCACGGGGCGGGCCCGTCGCCGAAGGCAACGTCGGCGGCGGGACCGGCATGATCTGCAACCAGTTCAAGGGCGGGATCGGCACCGCATCCCGGCGGCTCCCCGCCGACCGGGGGGGGTACACGATCGGTGTCCTCGTGCAATGCAACTATGGCTCGCGCGCCCGCCTCGCGATCGCCGGCGTCCCGGTCGGCCAAGAGATTCCCGACCTGCTGCCGTGCTATGACTCGCTGCCCGGGACGGCGCGCGCTGGCAGGCGCTGCGCGGAGGCCGACAAGGGATCCATCATCATCGTCGTCGCAACCGACGCGCCACTCCTGCCACATCAGCTCAAGCGCATCGCCAAGCGCGCGGCCCTCGGCGTCGGCCGGCTGGGCGGCACCGGCGGAAATCCGTCCGGCGACATCTTCGTCGCGTTCTCGACCGCGAATCCTGGCGCCGCGAAACCCGATGCGAATGTCAGCGTGACGATGCTGCCGAATGAGCGGATCAGCCCGCTGTTCGAGGCCACGATTCAGGCGACCGAGGAAGCGATCGTCAACGCGATGGTGGCGGCCGAAACGATGACGGGAATCAACGGCATGCGGGTGTACGCGCTCCCGCATGAGCGGCTACGCGCCGCGCTGCGCAAGTACAACCGTCTGGTCGAGTCGAGACGGTGAGGCACCTGTGTCTCTTCCTGTTGGTGCTCAGTGCGGCCTGCCAGACGGAGGCGCGTCGCCTACTCGTCGTTGACCTGACACTTGCCGATCCGCTGACCCTCGAAGCCACCGCGGCCCCCTGGCATGCGGTAGGGTATCGCGTGGAATACCGCCGCTATTATCCGCATCTCACCCGGCAGGATCTCGACCGCTACCGCACCGTGGTCGTCCTCGGCGGGCGCGAGCCCGAGGGCCGGTCCGACGCGCTCACGATCGGCGATCTCGCGATTCTCGCCGAATGGATTCGCCGCGACGGCGTCGTCGTACTCGGATACGCCGAAGCTGGAGGAGCGCTTGACCGCTGGATCATGAACCAGTGGCTCGCGGCGCAGGGCGCCGGCATCGCCATCGGCACGGGGGCCGGGGCGGGGGCGGGGGCGGGGGCACAGCTGCTCGACGCCACTCCACTGCCGCATTCAGCCCTCGACAACGCCGGCTTCGCTCCATTCCCTGCCGGTCGCAATTATCCCCTGCAGATCCGCGACCGGAGCCAGACCCTGGCGCGTGCCAGCGGAACGGCGCTCGTCGCAGCGAGCCGCGTGCAGGATGGCCTGATCGTCGTGGCAAGCCGCAGCCTGTTGGCGTCGGCCGATGCCGACGCGCGCGCGCGCGATTTTCTCGTCGCGCTCGCCCGCTGGACGCGGCGCCCCGCCGAGTGGGCCAGCATCGGTGCCGCCACGCGTCCCGCACTGCTGCGACTCGCCGACGGGCCGCAACAGGTCACCGTCCATGCTCCGCCGCGCGCCCCACCCGCCGGTGCGGCCGCGATCGTGCTGCCGCAACCGGCCTCCACCAACCGCGACGACCCTGTCGTAGTCCCCAGCTGGATTAACCGGCAGGGCATGCGCGTCTTGTGGAGCCGGTTCACGCTGCCGTCGCTCGACTCGTTGCTCGGATTCGTGGAGGTCGCCGCGCTCAACGCGCTCGCGACGACCATTCCCGAGCCCGCGGTCGCTGATACGGAGAGTACGCGCAACCTCTGGAAGATCACGGCGGACCGGTTGCAGGCCACGAGTCTTCGCTGGTTCCCGGCGATCTCGTTGTTCGCGATCCCGTCACAGGGCGCCAATGAGGTGGACCGGCACGGTAATCTCACACCGATCGCGTGTGGGCTCGATTCGCTCTACTGGCGTGGCGCGGTGCGCCCCACGTACCGCACCCTGGCGCGGCTAGGTGGCACGCGGCCTCCCCCCGAAGTTATTGCCGGCGTCGCCTTGGACCTGGACAGCGCGATGTCGTATTTCCGCGGGAGCGGATTCTGTGACGCCGACTATCGCGCGGGATTGGCCGCATTGGGCTTGGACCGCGCCGAAATGGAGCGGCTCGCGGGACTGCCCCCGCCGGTTCGCTACGACACGTTGCTGGAGCGCGGGTGGTTGAGCGGCTATTTCGAGGGGCTCGAGGCCGCGGTCGCCGAGCGCGCCGTCGCGCTGCGCGGCGAGCTGCGACGGCTGCGTCCCGATCTGCGATTTGCGTTCCATGCGAGCGAAGTGCCCGCCGACTGGTTCACGCTCGGTCTGTTGCGCGGCTTCTCGAGTCCGGACGCTCCGGTCCTGCTGTGGCTCAAAGATCGGCGGGGGCGCGCCCTGCTGCGACGCTTTCGGGAGCGCAACGTGTTCGCGCTCTCGGCCGTCGGTTTGCGGCCCGACCGCGTCACGTTCGCGCCGAGCGAATGGCCGCGGTTGCGATTCACGGCGTTCAGCGAGCACGCGGGGTTTTGGCTCGACGGCGCCGCGACCGACAGTTTGGGTCGCCTGATCCGGCGCTTCACGAAGTGAAGCCTTGCCCCGTGGCCCTGTGGCCCCGTAATTTTCTCCCCTGGAAGTGGTGGGGCCGATGGTCGCGGTGGACCGGCAGAAAGGGTTCATCGAGGAAAGTCCGAGCTCCACAGGGCAGACCGCCAGGTAACGCCTGGGCGCCGCAAGGCGACGGAACAGGGCCACAGAGAACAGACCGCCCTTGTATCCAAAGGGTAAGGGTGAAACGGTGGGGTAAGAGCCCACCGCGCGTCCGGTAACGGGCGCGGCACGGCAACCCCCGGTCGGAGCAAGGCCAAATAAGCAGCGAGACCCGGCCCGGGTCGTTCGAGCTGCGGGTAGGCCGCACGAGATGGCTGGCGACAGCCATCCCAGAGAGATGACCATCTGCTCGTACCAACGAGTAAACAGAACTCGGCTTATGGTCTCACCACTTCCTCCTCTGTGACCACACAGCCGCCCCCGCCGCCCCCCCCCGGCTCCTCAAAATCCGTTCCCTATCCCCCGCATTGGGAGAATGTCGCCGACTTGCGGGTCTTTCGAACCACCGCCGCAGAGTGGGAGAAGCTCATCGTCTGGCGGAACGACATGCGTAAGCGGGGATGGAAATTGCTCAAGGTGACGAGCGAGGAGACCGAGGTGGTCGCCATCTTCGGGCGTACCAAGACCAAGGAATAGCCGATGCGTCGCGCTCTACTTGTGGCGGCAGCGATCACTGCTCTCAGCTGCACGCCAAGGAACCCACCGTCTACTCCCACGCCCGCGAACCCGCCGGCGGCCCCCCCCGCTCCCCCGGCCTCCCCCGCCCCCGCGCCGCCATCGGCCGCGCCGCAAGGCCTACGGTTGGGACCGAGCGCGCTGCGGTACATGGCGCATCAATCACTCCACGCAGAACAAGAGCTGCAAGGCCAGACGCAAGTCATTGTTCGCGGAACGCGGTTGTTTGTCACAGCGATTGTGGTCGGCCCCGCCGATAGCCTGGGGTATCGGCTGACGTTCACCGTTGATTCGATCGCTCTCGATTCAGGCACCACAGTCCCGCCGACGGTGGACATCTCGGCGGCGCGAGGCCTGGTCTACGACGGCAGGCTGACGCCGTCCGGCGTGTCCAAGCTCACGCTCGTATCTGATTCGACGCGCGCGGCTCCTTTTGTCCAGCTGTTAGGCCTGCTGCAAACCCTCTATCCGCACCTTCCCACAGCCGGCCTCATCCTCGGCGCCGAATGGACCGACACCACCACGACCGACGACCGAGTGGTCCTCGATGTAAAACGGCGGTCGATCAATCATTCTCGTGCGGCGACATGGGAGGACCGAGCAGGAATTCGTGCGCTGCGACTCGATGTGACCTCCACCTACAATGTCTCAGGTTCGGGGAGCCAATTGAATCAGCCGGTGGAGGTCACCGGATCGGGAACAGGGACGGCGCACTATTTTATCGCTGCCGACGGACGGTACTTGGGCGGCGAAGGGACGGATAGTTCGACGATTACGGTCAGGTTCCCTTACCAATCGGCTGTTATCCCCGCGACTCGGATCCTCCGCTCTACGACAATCCTGTTGCCGTGACGGGGTCCTGGACGGTTGCGCCGCTGGCCGTCGCGTTGCTGGTCAGCGGGACAAACTTGCCCGCCCAGCAAGTCGCGAACCGGGCCAACGCCTATCTCTTTCCCACCGGCGTCTCCGACGCGCGCGCCATCTGGGTCAATCCCGCCGGGCTCGGCATGCAACGGGAGGCTTCGATCTACGCTGAGGTGGCGGTAGGCGATCCCGGGTCAAAGGGACGGCTGCGCCAAATCAACGCCGGTTTCAATTCCCGAGGGCTTTCACTCGGATTCCAACGCGACTTGCTCGACAACGGCGCGCGTGCCAACACGTACCGGCTAGGACTCGCGGGAGGGTCGAGCGGGCTCGCGGCGGGCTTCGACATCGCCTACTACCACGCCGGCGGTAAGCGAGCCACCGGTTGGGACCTCGGCGCGACGTATGTCGCCTATCCGGGTCTCACGCTTGGGCTCGTGGCGACCAATCTCGGCCAGCCAATCGTGCGGGGTCAGCAGCAGCGCCTCACTTACGTGCCCGGCGCCACCTGGCATCCGCGCCCCGTTCCGGCGTTGGCCTTCTCCGCCGCCGCGGGCATCACGCCTGATTCGGTAGCGTCGTACGCGTTTGGCGTGAGCTGGCGGTCGACTGGACAACGGCCGATCGAGGTTCTCGTGCGCCTCGATACCGATGGCGGTCTGCGGCGCGCGGGGGTTGCGCTGGGACTGTCGATCGGCGGCCGGGATCGCATCGGCGCCCTCGTGACCACGCCGGGCGACGTCTCGCGCATCGACGGTGCCAGTTTGTACGGATTGTCGACGCGGGAGCCCGGCCCCCGGCGTCGTTAGGAAGGCCGCCGCGTGCGCGCGCGCGCGCGCCGGCGATGGGCTGGGGGAGGTGGGGGAGGCGGGCGGGTCGGGGGGGCCTGGCGGACCGACGGGCGCCGCTTCGCCGTCGAACCTTCGACCGAAGCATTGAGGTGCGGACGCAGCTGCATCATGTCGCGGAACGACAGGCTGCGGTAGACCGTATCCCCCAGCTCGCGGCCGCCTGGCGAAGCCCCTGGCACATAAATCACCAGCCGAAACGACAATCCGCCGTGGATCTCAAGGTCCATGTCGCGGCGCACGCTGTCTCGCGCATAGGAGCGCACTTGATGCGGCGTCACGACGACGGTGCGGCGGCGCGTGAGCAACAACAATGTCGAGTCTTCCGGGCCGGCAGGCTGATACGCGAACAGCGCGACGTCACCTGGGAGGAGCGCCCGACGCGCGCGCAGCATGCGCGCCAGGCTGTCCGGGAGCGGCGCGCGCGCCGCGATGCGCGGCGGCTTACTAAAGACGTAGTACGCCACGGCCGCCGCGCCGCCGGCGAATGCGATGAAGAGGAGACATCCCGCCACGCTCAGGCCCACCAGAGACCGGTAGAACATCAACCGGAGCCGGCGGCGCAGCGGCACGCGTACCTGGTCTCGCGCCGCGGTCGGCAGCGCCCCCACCAGGGCGCGGCTGACTTCGGCCGCGGTCTGAAACCGCTTGGTGCGATCCTTCTCCATCATCCGCTCCAGCACCACCGCCATCTCTTCCGGCACATCGGGGCGGCGGCGGCGAATCGGCTCAGGCAGCTCGGTGAGTTGCTGGGCGAGAATCCCCGCCGAGGAGGGACCTTCGAACGGCGGCGCTCCGGCGAGCACATGGTAGAGCACGACGCCGAGGGAGTAGATGTCAGAGCGGCCGTCGAGCCTGTCGCCCGATGCCTGCTCGGGACTCATGTACTCGGGTGTCCCGACGATCATCCCTTCGGTCGTGAGCTGGGTCGAGCTGGGGGTCGCCGCCTGCGCCGCTTGAGCGGCTTTGGCGATGCCGAAGTCGGTCACCAGCACGTGGCCGCTCTTGTCGAGCAGCACGTTGTCCGGCTTGATGTCGCGGTGCACGATGTCATGGCTGTGCGCATAGGCGAGCGCGTCGGCGACTTGCCGGGCGATGCGGGCGGCATCGCCGACGGACAGCTTCTTTTGCGTCTCGAGGAGTTGGCGCAGCGACGGTCCGTCGATGCACCGCATGATGATGTAGAAGATCTCTTCCTGCCGGCCAACCTTGTAGATCGGCACGATGTGCGGGTGCTCCAGACGTGCGACCGTCTGCGCTTCGCGCAAGAACCGTTCGGCGACCACCGGCGACGGCGCGAGCTCCACGTCCAGTACCTTCACCGCGACATCGCGATTCAAGACGTTGTCGCGCGCGCGGAACACCGCGGCGAACCCCCCCTCACCCAGCAGCGGGCCAACGGTAAATTCCTGTCCAAGCGCTTGTTGCAGGCGCTGCTGGAGGGCTTCGAGGTCCATGGCGGTGCAAAAAGCTAGGATTGCAGCGCGCGTTCTGCTAGGGACGAGCGCGCTGCTCGTCGTCTGGTTGTTCGCTGTGTGGCCGCCGCCCGTGTGGTGGCGCGATCACGAGCCCCGCTGCACCGCGATGATGCGGTTGCGATCCGATTGTCGAGCCCGCCGGCGGGCCGAAACGGCGCCACTCCTCGAGCGCATGGTGATCATCGCCGAGGATTCGCGATTCAAAACGCACCCCGGGATTGATGTCATCGAATTGCGAGACGCCTGGGCCGCCGGCGGGCACCGTGGCGCCAGCACGATCACGCAGCAGCTCGCCAAGAACCTGTATCTGTCTCCGTCACGCTCGCTCTTGAGAAAACTCAAGGAAGCGGTCACCGCCGTGCGGCTCGAGACGGCCCTGCGCAAGGACCGCATCATGGAGCTCTACCTCAGCACGTCGGAATGGGGACCCGGTGTCTGGGGTGCGACGGCAGCGAGTGAAGCGTACTTCGGTGTGCCGCCGTCCCGACTGAGCAACGCTCAGGCCGCGGCGCTGGCCGCGACGCTGCCGCAGCCTCGGACGTCCAACCCGGCATTCCGACCGGCACGCATGCTCGCGCGCCGCGATTTGATTTTGGCGAGGTATTACGGAGGCAAAACTCCGGTGCCACCTGCGGAGGAAGACTCGATTCCGGTTATTCCACCGATTGAGCCACCTACTCTGCCGCTGATTCCCCTGGACTCAATCCACCAACCGTAGGGGCATCACCAGCGCCATGTAGGAGGCAGGGTCGTTCCACCCGACCGGCTCGATCGTCGCGGCGCGCTCAGGCGCCTTGAACGTGAAGCGCACTTCGTCGGTCGGCATGTACTTGAGGATCTCGAGCAAGTACATCGCGTTGAACCCGATCTCGAGCGGCTCGCCTTCGTACGTCACCGACAGCTCGTCCTGCGCTTCGCCCAGGTCCGGCGTCTGCACGGAGAACTTCACATTGCCGCCCGAGAACGCGAGACGGATGCGGTGCGTCTGGTCGCTCGCCACGACGCTCATGCGTCGCAACGCCGCGGCCATGGCCGCCTTGTCGACGGTCGCCTGTTTGTCATTTTCGCGCGGGATCACCTGCTCGTAGTTCGGATACGGGCCTTCGATCAGCCGGGAAAAGACCAGCGTGCCGCCGGCGCGGAAGCCGAGGTGGTTGTCGCTCTTGGCGAGCTCGATCTCGGCATCGGCCGCGTACAGCCGGCGGACCTGCTCGAGGGCCTTCGGTGGGACGATGAGATCGGCGGTCGAGCCGCCGGTCGCGGGCACGTCCATTTTGGCCAGCCGGTGACCGTTCGTCGCCACCATCCGCATGCGATCGGGCCGCAGCTCCCAGAGGACGCCGTTCAGGATCGGTCGGCTCTCCTCGGTCGAAGCGGCGAACGCCACGTGACCCACCAGCTTGTGCACCACGCCAGCCGCCGCCTTCCACGCCTTCTCGAACTTCACGGTGGGGAACGACGGAAACTCTTCACGTGGGAGGCCCAGCAGCTTGAACTTGGAACGGCCAGATTCGATCGAGACGCGCGCCTCACCGGCGGCGGTCACGCGCACCGGGCCCGAGGGCAGCTCGCGGGCGATGTCCACCAGCTTCTTCGCGGGCAGCGTCACCGCGCCGTCGGCATCGACCTCGGCGGCGACGGTGGTGCTCACGGCGATGTCGAGGTCCGTTCCCGACAGACGCAACCCGCCGCTTTGCTTCGAGGCCTCGACCAGGACGTT
>DATGVC010000280.1:0-3394 GCA_035300745.1 Gemmatimonadales bacterium
CGCGGACTCGTGAGCGACTCGTAGAGGTAGGCCTTGCAGTCCTTGCCGGGCTCACGCTTGCCGCAGCGCGCCCCGATGGGGCCCAGCCCTTTTTCGTCCGTCAACAGATTCGGTGCGCGCGTACCGAGGCCGTGACACGCGGTGCAGCCGCCCGCGCCGTGATAGAGCTGGTCGCCGGCGGTGATCAGCTGCTCCGGTGTGACGTTCGAGCCGAGGGTCAACGCGTGCGGCACTTCCGACTGCACCTGGGGAATCTTGTTGGCGATCAGCGTGTACAGCGCGAGCGTGCCGAGCACCACGGCGATGATGCGGAGATTATTGGCCCACATGCGGCGCCTCCACCGTGGACGGCACGAACGTCGACTGCTCGGCAAGTCCCCCGAGCCAGAAGATGAAGCCGACGAGCGAGAGGAAGATCAGCACGCAGGTACTGATCATGATCGCCGCATAGCCTAACGCCGGCGTGGCGGCGTACGGCGTCATATCCTGCATGACCTGGAACACGTGCCAGTGCTGGCGGATGCCGCTGCGCGCGAATCCCATCAGGCCCATCAGCCAGGTGAACGTCACGGCGAGAATGAAGAGCGCATACTGCGACCGCGGCGGCATCTTGCCCCATTGAATCGCGCCGAGCGACTGGGCGCCTCGCGCCATCAACACGTCGATGACCGTGACGAATATGATGCAGGCGAGGACCGCGCCGACCTGATAGACCGAATACCCGATGCGGACGATCGCCTCGACGAAATACCCACGAATCCCGAAGAACAACACGATGGCGGCGGCAATCACGAACATTCCCCCCTGGATCCGCGTGCCGGTCTTCGCCCACGGCACGACCTGCCGGATGTTCGCGCGGCGATACAGCAGGAAGGAGAGGAACGTCGACAGAATCATCAGATTCACGGCGGTGTTCTTGGCACTCATGACACCGAGCGCGCCAAGCAGCGGGTGGTGCGAGCCGCCCATCGCCGCCAGCTCACGTGAGTCTGCGATCATGGTGTGCGGCGTGCCCCACACCAGCGCGCCGAGCACGAGCACCACCAGGAGCCACTTCGTGTACGGCCGGAATCGTTCTGCACCGGGAATCCGGCTCATCCCCACCCAGAGGTAGTAGTTCCCGGCGAGGAACAGCACCGCGATGAGGAAGGCCTGGATCACCCACAGCCAGCTCATGAAGCCGCCCATCATCGTGATGCCCAACGACTGGTCGTACTGGTAGATCTCGCGGCCCAGCCAATAGCCGGCAAACGGCAGCACGATCAGCGCCGACATCGCGATGAAGTTGCCGACGTATCCCATCCAGTCGTAGTGGGCGCGCTCCTCTTCGGTCCTGGCCGCGAGGAAGCGGTAGCTCGCGTACGCGCCCACGATCGCGCCGCCGAACACGACGTTGCCGATCAGGCGGTGAATGTTGATCGGCATCCAGGTGTGATTCAGGATCGCGTGCCAGAGCTTGATGCTGCTGGGCGACGTCTCGGGCGTGATGTCGCGCGGCGGCGTCATCATGTACGTGAGCCACGAGTCGGCGATGAACATCACGATCGTGCCCCAGACGTTGAGCAGGATGCCCAGACACCAGTGCCCGATCTTGGCCCGGCCGTACTTCCACCGGTCCCAGCCGTAGTAGTAGAGGTACAGCGTGAACGACTCGAAGAAGAAGATCGAGACGTACACCCACATCGAGACGCCGAAGATCGCCGTCATGTAGGCCCAGAACTTCGGATACAGCGTGGACAGCAGGAAGACGAAGACGGCGCCCCAGATCGCCGTTGCGCTGTAGGCGATCAGCAGCAGCCGGGTGAACTCCTTCGCCAGCCGATCGTAGCGCTGGTCCTTGCCGAAGATGCCGATCGCCTCGGCCACCACGGCGAAGATCGGCACGCCCAGCACGAACGCCGCGAACATCAGGTGGATTTCGGCGGCGATCCAGATGGCGGCGCGGCTGCCGATTACCGGGAAGTCCCGATACGCGCCGGCGGTATCGGCTGCGGCCTGGAGCAACATCATGCCGTCAGCCATCAGCCGTCAGCCTCCGACACGAAGAATGGCTTCCGCTTCGAGAAATCGATGGGCATCGCGCTGCGGATCTCGCCCAGCAGCTCCGGCGTGATTTCGTACAGGCCCCGTTCGCGAGCCCAATCCTCGACGCGCTTGGCGACGACGCCGCGCACGAACGACGGGATGCGATCGAGCCGCGACCGCGCGGCGGCCGACCAGGTGAGCGCGGGGGCAAAGTCTGCCCCATAACTCACGCTCGCCGGTTGGATGATCTCGACGTCCCCACGAGGCTCATATGTGCATGAGGGATCGGCGGCGAGCACATCCCCCTCGAGCGCGAACGCGCGCGCGCGACAGCCGCCGCACAGCCTCTGGTACTCGCACCGCCCGCACTTTCCGCCGAGCGTCCCTTCCCGCAGCTGTCGGAACAGCGGAGACGAGCGCCAGATCTCGCCGAAGCTCTGAGTGCGCAGGTCGCCGGCTACCGCGGGGAGATAGGGACAGGGCGTGAGCTTGCCGTCGGGAGTGATGCGGCAGTACTGCGTCCCGCAGGGGCAGCGCGTCTCGTAATTCAGGATCGGAGAGTCGGGATCGGCCGCATGCACGTGCCGCATGAAATGCGGCGCACATTTCGCACGGACCATCATGCTGCCCCGGTACGCGCGTTGCCACACGGCCAGATCGGCAAGGACCGCTTCGTACTCGGCCGGCGCGAGATCCGACATGCCGGCGCCGCGCCCGGTCGCGACCAGGAAATAGCAGTTGAACGCGACGGCGCCCTGCTCCGCCGACCACTGCGCCAAGCGCTCCAGCTCGGCACGATTGCCCTTGGTCGCCGTCGTCTGGATGATGAAATCAAGCCGCTGCGTGCGCAGCCGCCCCAGCGCCGCGATCGTGTCCTCGAGCGAGCCTTTGCCGTGCCGGAAGTTGTCGTGGTAGCTCGGACGGAGAGAGTCGATCGACACGGCGACGCCGCGCACGCCAGCCGCCTTGAGCGACGCGATGCGCTCATCGGTGAGCAAGGTCCCATTCGTGCCGACGACGACCGTTGCCCCACGCTGTGATGCGTACGCGGCAATTTGCGTCAGGTCGTGGCGCAGCAGCGGCTCACCGCCCGACAGAATCAGCAGCGGCGCAGGATTCACGGCCAGCAGCTCGTCCACGATCCGCAGGCACTCGAGGGTCGCGAGCTCGGACGTCGCGCTCTCATGCGGACCGGCCGAGATGTAGCAGTGAGCGCACTCGAGGTTGCAGCGCCGCGTGAGATTCCAGGCGACGACGTGTGGAACGTAGTTCACTGCAGCAGTTTCTCGACCGCCCGTTTCGCCTCTTCGGGCGTGACCGTCTTCATGTCGACCGGGCACTTGTCCATCTTCGCTTCGATGTCCCGGAT
>DATGVC010000281.1:0-5086 GCA_035300745.1 Gemmatimonadales bacterium
TCGATCAGGCCAGCAAGGAGATCTTCGGGATTGCCCTCACCCAGATGGCGGGCCTCTCCAAGCAGGAGGAAACTCGGCGGTTTCCGAGCGGGCAGCGGACGATGCTCTGGGTCAAACGTAATCTGCCGCTGTCCACGCCCCAGCTGGCGGAACGCGCGCGGCATTACTTCAGGGGCAGCCAGGCCTAACGCTACATCCGCTTGTACTTCGGCCCGCTGCCGCCCTCGCGCGGCGTCCACCGCGGTCCGAGTACGTCAGTCGCTTTACAATCCACGCAATTCGGCGCATTGATCCGCAGCCCGTTCTCCGTCGCCTCGTAGACGCCGGCGGGGCACATGTGCGAGTAGAACCGCGCGACATCGCCTGGGACGGCCTGAGCCGCGATTAGATGGCTGGGAATCGTGTCCCGGGTGGCATTCCCGGACTTGAATACCGCATCCACCTTGCTGATTCCATTCGCACTCGCGGGTGCCACCGGAGATACGCGCCGCGCGACCTCCGCATCCTCGTGCATCCGATACCGCCCACCGGGAAATCGACCGCCGGTGAGCGTCATCAGCGCGGCCTGGAATCCCCCGAGATAGAAACCGTCGCGGAACGCCAGCCGCATGTTGCGCGTGCGGTAGAGATCATGAGCGACATATGAGGCGTTCACCAACCGATCGTATTCCGTGAGTGCCGACCCGTTCTTCAGATTCTGAAAGATCGCACGCGCGGCGTACATCCCTGACTGCACTGCATAGTGAATGCCCTTCAGCGACGGAACGTCCACGAAGCCCGCGGCGTCGCCCAGCAGGACGACACCAGCGCCCGAGCGCCGCTCGGGGAGAGAGTAAAACCCGCCCTCGGGGATCGTCTTCGCTCCCCACTCGATCCTTTCTCCACCGGCGAGCAGCGCGCGCAGCAACGGATGTTGCTTGAACTGCTGCAACAGGACATGCACGTCGAGCGCGGCGTCGCGATAATCGAGCCCAACCACGAGTCCCAGCGCGACCAGATTCGGCTCGAGGGGATAGACGAAGCTGCCGCCGAATGCGTCCCTCGGCAGCGGCCACCCCAGCGTGTGGATCACGCGATCGAGCGGCTGTTTCGTCTCCCACAGCTCCTTCACGCCGAGGGCAAAGAGCTGTGGATTCTCCGACGGCACGCGCTGCCATTCACACCACGCCTGCCCGAGCAAGCCCCTCGTCCCCTCGGCGAGCGCCGTGACTTTGGCGACAAGATCGTTGGGCGGCGTGCCACCAGGCGTTGGCTTCCCCTCTCGATCGAGTCCGGCCGGCACGGTTCGGACACCAGCGACCGCCGAGTCGCGCACGAGCAGCTGCGCTGCCGGGAAGCCCGTGAAGACATTGACACCGAGCGCCTCGGCCTTGCTGCCGAGCCAACGCACCACCTCGCACAGCGACGCGATGTAGTTGCCGTGATTGCGCATCGACGGTGGCGTCGGCAGACGCCATTTGCTTTCAGCCGTCAACAGGTACACTGCTTCCTTGATGACTGGCGCGCGGAACGGAAAGTCCGCGTCCGGCAGATCGGGAAATAACTCGCGGAGTGCCCGCGGATTCACGACGGCACCGGACAGCGAGTGCTCTCCTAGTGCCTCCGCTTTTTCCAGGACCCCGATGTTCAACTCGGTACGGTCGGCCTTCGCGAGTTTGCTGAGCTCGATAGCGCAGGCGAGTCCGGCAGGCCCCGCGCCGACGATGAGGACGTCGAGCTCCATGCGGTCGCCGGCACCTGCGGCGCCGTCTTGGAGAATCAGTTTGTCTAACGGGAGCGGTGGTTGATATTGGGCGGGGACGATCTTAGCCATGCAGTTTGCGGATCGCGTCGGTGAGCTTGGGCACGATCTCGAACAGGTCGCCCACCACGCCGTAGTCGGCCACTTTGAAGATCGGCGCGTCCTTATCCTTGTTGATCGCGACGATCACTTTCGAGGTCCGCATGCCGGCGAGATGCTGGATCGCCCCCGAGATGCCGACGGCGATGTACAGCGACGGGCTCACCGTCTTCCCCGTCTGCCCGACCTGATCGGCATGCGCGCGCCATCCCGCGTCCACGACCGCGCGTGATGCGCCCACCGCGGCTTGGCCGCCAAACGCACGCGCCAGCTCTTCCAGCACCTTGAAGTTGGCCGGCTCTTTGAGGCCGCGGCCACCGGAGATGATCACCTGCGCTTCGGCGACGTCGAGTGTGCCCGCAGGCGCGGCCTTGATCTCCCGCACGATCACGCGGCCGCCCCCCGGCGGCACGTTGACGGCGACCATTTCGGCGGCACCTGCCCTGGGCCGCTCCACCGGCGTGAACACATTGGGTCGCAGCGACAGCACGGCGGGCTGCGCGGTGAGTCTCACTTTGAGCAGCGCCTTGCCCGCATATACCGGACGTGTGACGACGAACGCACCGCCTTCCGCAGCGAGATCCGTGATATCAGCGGCGACTCCCACGCCGAGCTTGGCCGCGACGCGCGGGGCGAGGTCCTTCCCCGTGGCACTCGCCGCGAAGACGACCGTGCGATAGCCGCCCTGCTTCGCCTGCTCGGCCAGCGCCTGCGCGCACGCCTCGGGAGCGTACGTGGCAAAGGCCGGATTCGTGAGGGTGACGATCTTGTCCGCGCCGAACTTGCCAACCTGATCAGCGCCTTGCACCTGGGCAGGCGCGCACACGACCGCTTCGACGCTCCCGCCAAGCCGTTGCGCAGCCGTGACAACCTCGTGTGAAATCTTGCGCAGCACGCCGTCGCGCTGCTCCAGCACGGCAAGCGTCGTCACAGAACCTTGGCCTCTTCGCGCAGCAGCCGCACCAGCTCGCCGACCGCACCGGCTCCCTCACCCACGATCCTGCCTTCTTTGCGCTCGGGCGGCGGCGTAAGGGCAACGACTTCGAGAGCGCCGCCGCCAGGCTGCACCGGTTTCACCTCGAGCGGCTTCTTCTTGGCAGCCATGATGCCCTTGAGGGCGGGATATCTCGGCTCGTTGAGTCCTTTGTCGGCGGTGAGGACGGCGGGAAGGGGAAAGTCCACCACTTCGATGCCGCCTTCGATCTCCCGCTCGGCGACACCTTTCGTTCCGTCGATGTCGAGATGCGAGACGGCGGTGACACACGGCAGGCCGAGCAGCTCCGCAACGAGCGGGCCGACTTGGGTGTTGTAGTCGTCGATCGCCATGCGCCCGAACAGAATCAGATCCCAGGTCGTGCTCTTGAGCTCGGTTGCGATGACTTTGGCGACTTCGAGGGGGTCGATCGGGATCTTGTCCGCTTGCAGCAGCACGCCGCGGTCGGCACCCATCGCCAACGCGGTGCGTAACGTCTCTTGCGCCGCCGCAGGACCGAGACAGACGACAACGACTTCGCCGGTCCCCGCCTTTTCCTTGCGGCGCAGCGCTTCTTCGACCGCGAATTCGTCATAGGGATTCAGGACGAACTTCACGCCGGCTTCGTCGAGGCTTTTGCCGTCGGCAGCGATTTTTACGCGCGTCTCCGAGTCAGGCACGCGCTTGATGCAGACCGCGATTTTCATGAGGACCGAAAGCTACGCTACCGCTTCGCCATTCGGAACACGGAGATGCCCCAACTCTCGGGATCGTCGGGCGGGTCGGTGTTCCAGTCGTTGTACGAGTGGGAGCCATCGGAGCGGTAGCGCAGGACGTAGTTTCCGGCTGGCAGGGTGATCACGCCGTCGACGCTGCGATTTTTGTCCGAGCCCCCGGCGGGATCGGTCTCGGCGTACTTCATCTTCCACACGGTCCGGCCGTCCGAGTCCTCAATCCAACCGTAGTCGAACATCTCGCCGTTACGGCCTTCGCCCACCGCCAGGATGCGCAGACGCGTCTGCTCGGTCAAACGCAACGTCGTACTCGCGTCCTCGTCATTGCCCATGTGAGTGAGCTGTGCCAGGGTGGTGTTGGTGCCAGCGCCCCGGGTACGCATGAACGGTCCAATATCGGCGGGATTCAGCCGGCGATTTGCCGGGAAGACGCTCACGCCCCAATAGCGTCCTTCAGCAGGCGGGGCGCCGTTCCAGTCGTTGTAAGAGTGCGAGCCGTCGCTGTGATAGTAGACGAGATAGTTGCCGGCAGCGAGGTGTATTGTCCCGTCGAACAACCGGTTCTTCTCGGCACCGCCGGCATGCTCGGTATCGTTGTAACGCATCGCCCAAACCCGCTTGTGCTGCTCCTCGTCGACGATCCACGCGTAGTCGGACATCTTGTCGCTGGTACCCTCGCCCAGGGCGTAGATATGCACGTCCATCGGACGCCGCAGCGCGAAGCCCGCCGACCGCATCTCGTCGTCACGGATCCCAATCATGGAAACGATAGTCTGGCCCTGAGGAACCGGCTCGTACTCGAACGGCTTCACCGAGGCGCGCGCTGCCGGGTCGGCCACGCGCAGCGTCAGCCCCCAAAACCCGGGATCGGTCGCGGGCACGTTGTTCCATTCGTCGGGGCCGTGCGAGTCGTCGCACACAAAATAGACGACATAGTGCCCCGCCTTGAGCTGCAACGTCTCGCGCACCATGCGATTCTTGGCCGCACCGCCCGCGGGATCCGTCGTTGCGTACGTCATCGTCCAGACGCGCTTGTGCGTGTCGGCATTCAAGATCCAGCCGTAATCGAACTCGCCGTCGACCTTCAGCTCGGCGATGGCGTAGATCTCGACGGCGGTGGCCCGGGTAATCTCGAAGCTCTTCCGCATCGAGCTGTTTCGGTCGGGGACGATCGTCGCGATTGCGGATGCCGTGAACGCGGTGTGTGCGGCGTTGATGTCGTCCTGAGAGGCGGCGCGCCCCACACCTTGGATGTTGAGACCGAACTGCTTGTAGACTCCAGTTTCGACGTACGGCCCGCCATACTTCGCGCGCCGGCCGAGCTGCACGATTTCCTTCAGGCTGAGATTGATGTCGCCGTTCCAGGTGATGGAAGAGGCGGGATACGAGGCGTAATGCGCTTCGTACGTGCCGGCCGGGAGGTGCACGGTGCCTGAGAACCGGCGCAGGCCGTTGGATTCGCGGCGGGTGTCAACCGCGCGCAGATCCCACACGACCGCCCGGGTGCGCGCATCGAGAATCCAGGCGGCGGCGGGCCAC
>DATGVC010000282.1:0-4053 GCA_035300745.1 Gemmatimonadales bacterium
GCTGCCCGAAGGCGAGGACCCGGATACGCTGGTCCAGAACAGGGGCGCGGCGGCCCTCGAGCAGGCGATCAAAGACTCGGTGGACGTGCTGGAGCGCAAAATCCAGATCCTGGAGCGCAAAGGATTTTTTGGCAGTTTGCCTGGGAGAAGAAGGGCGCTGGACAGGCTTTTGCCGACGATCAGAGCGGCTGCCGATCCGATTACGCGCGATCTCTACATCTCGAGGGTGGCTGAGGTAGCCGGAGTGCGGAAGGACGTTTTGGAGAGGGAAGTGGATCCCAAAGAACAGAGTACCGCCCCCTACCGCCCCTTACCGCCCGCGACCGCCCTTCCTTCCAACGCGGAAAAATCTCTCCTCCTGCTCATGATGGCCGGCGAGCCGTGGCGGTCGCGAGTCATCGAGGCCGTAGACGGTGAGGAGTTCGAATTCGGACCGTATCGGTTGGTCTTCGAGTCCTTAGCGGATGATGCCCCGGATCGGCTCGACGAGATTGCCGCGCGCACCTACGAGGCGCTGCAGGCCGAAGGGCTCGGCGCCGACCAGCCCGACGTGGTGTTCGAGCGCGCCGTCAATCGACTCGAAGCCCGGCGGCTCGACCGGGAAATCGACCGTATCAATCGTGCACTCCCCTTCGCCAGCGATGACGAGAAAGCGAACCTCGCGCATGAGAAGCAGCGACTCGCCGCCGAGCGCAATGCCAAGCGGCCGACCTATGGAATCATTCAGTCTGCAAGGAGGAAGGGTGCACCCGGATCTTGAAGCGTTGTTGGCGTTACAGGACAAGGATGTCGCGGTGGCCAGCTGCGACGCCCGGCTGAAGGCGCTAGAGCCGGAGCTTCGCCTGCTGGATGAGCAGATCGCGGCGGCCGAGCGCGTCGTGGAGCAGGCGCGCGCGGGAATCCGGGCGGCACTCGATCGGCGCGACGGATTGGAAGGGAAGATCCAGAGCTATCGCACGATGCAGGAGCAGCGGCGCCAGCGGCTCGAGTGGGTGCGCGGCGCGAAAGAAGCGTCCACGCTGATGGCGGAGCTCGACCTCGCCCGGACCGTGCTCGCGAAAGAAGAAGCGGAGTTCATGCGCTCGGGCGACGCGGTCGGCGAGGCGGAGCGCAAGACCGCCGAAGCCGAAAACGCGCTCCAGAATGCGCGCGACGCCCAGGCGCCGCAGCGCGAGGCGCTCGCGGGGAAGCGCCAGGAGATCGCGGCCGAGCGCGAGAACGCGGCCCTCGAGCGCGAACAGGCGAGCCGCGGGGTGAATCCGGCGCTGCTGGCGCGCTACGATCGCATTCGACGCGGCAAGGCGCCGCTGGCGATCTATCCGCTGCACGGCAGCTCGTGCGGCAACTGCTTTACGGCGGTCCCGACGCAGCGCAAAGCGCTGATCCAGCGCGGCGCCACGATCGAAGGTTGCGAAGCCTGCGGCGTATTATTGTACGCCAAGGAATGATCCCACCACGCTGGATAGTCACGGCTCAGGCAGATCCGGACGCGACGCGGTCGCTCGCGTCGGAGCTGCGCATTCCGGATGCGCTCGCGGCCATTCTCGTGCAGCGCGGGCTGGCATCCGCCGATCTCGCCAAGGCGTTCCTGCGCCCCGACCTCGAGCGCCTGTCCGATCCGCTCTGCTGGGCCGACATGTCCGTTGCGCTCGACCTGCTGGGGCGCGCCGTCCGTGAGAAGCGGACGATCCTGGTGCACGGCGATTACGACGTGGACGGCCAATGCGCGTCGGCCATGCTCACGCGGATTTTGCGCAGCGCGGGCGCGACCGTGCATCCGTTCGTGCCGCATCGCATCCGCGATGGCTATGACTTCGGACCAGCGGGTTTGGCGGAGGCTCATCGCGTCGGTGCGAGCCTGATCGTAACGTGCGACTGCGGGATCACAGCGGTGGAAGCGGTGCAGGCGGCAAGGAATGATGGAATAGATGTCATCGTCACCGATCACCACCTGCCGGGAGACGAGCTGCCGCCCGCGAACGCCGTCCTCGACCCGCGCCGATCCGACTGCAAGTCGGAGGACAAGAACCTCTGTGGCACGGGCGTCGCCTTCAAGCTCGCGCAGGCGCTGGTGAAGGTGCTTGGCCTGTCGCCCAATCTGCCACTCCATTTCCTCGACTACGTCGCCCTCGCGACGATCGCCGACGTGGTGCCGCTCGTGGGTGAGAACCGCATTCTGGTGCGCTATGGTCTCAAGAAGCTCGCCGACTCGCGCTGGGTAGGGCTACGGGCCCTGATCGAGACGGCGGGACTGGGTGGCAAGCCGCTGCGCGGGGCGCACGTCGGGTTCATCCTCGCGCTGCGCCTCAACGCCGCCGGCCGGATTGGCGATGCGAACGACGGTCTGCGGCTGCTCCTCACGGAGGACCTGCAGGAAGCGGCGAAGCTCGCGCGCGAGCTCGAGACGATCAACGCGCGTCGCCAGGAGATGGATCAGCTGATTCTCGACGAAGCGATCGAGCTGGTGGACAAGACGCTGAATCCCGCCGACGCCGCCATCGTGCTCGGCGCCGACACGTGGCATCCGGGCGTCATCGGGATCGTCGCCTCGCGGCTGGTGGAGCGCTACGGCCGGCCGACGTTCCTGATCGGCTGGGATGAGGGGGGTGAGTTCGGCCGCGGCTCGGGGCGCAGCATCCCGGGCTTCGATCTGCATGGCGCGCTACACAAAGTGGGCACCCATCTCGAGAAGTACGGCGGCCACACCATGGCGGCGGGCTTCACGATCCGCCGCGACAGGTTCGACGACTTCCGCGTTGCATTCCTCGGCGTGGCGGGCGAGCTTCTCACCCCCGAGGACCTGGCGCCGAGCCAGCGCGTCGATCTCGAGCTCCCGCTCGGCTCGTTGAACGAGGAGTTGGAGCGGCTGATCCGCCACCTCGAACCCTGCGGCGCGGGCAATCCGGCGCCGGTGTTCGGTGTGCGCAATGCGCGAGCGGTCGGCGCGCGGCGGGTGGGGACGAATCACTTGCGGTTTACGCTGGATGACGGCTCGGGCGTCTTGCCCGCGATCGGATTCCGCTGGGCCGATGTGGTGCCGGAAGACTGGCTGACGAACCCGCTCGATGTCGCGTTCCGGCTGGAACGAGACGATTGGCAGGGACGCACCACGATTCAAGCGAGAGTGGCGAGTCTTGCTCCGCATAATCGCGGGTGAGTTCAAGGGCCGGCGTCTCAAGACGCCGACGACTACTAGGGTGAGACCCACATCGGATCGGGTACGCGAAGCCTGGTTTAGCATCCTGCAGCAGTCGATTCCCGATGCGCGCGTGTTGGATCTCTTTGCCGGGTCAGGGGCGCTGGGCTTTGAAGCGTTGTCGCGCGGCGCGGTGTCGGTCGACTTTGTAGAAACGTACCGTGGGTCACTCACGACCCTAAAGGCAAATATTGAGGCCCTTAAGGTGGAGGATCGCGTGACGATTCACCGCATGGACGCGGTGCGGTTCGCCGAGCGGCTCCAGCCCGCGCAGTACGACGTGGCCTTCGCCGATCCGCCGTACGCGACCGATGACGCGGAGCGAGTCGCCGGGATCTTTCGAGCAACTCCGTTCGCAAGAATCCTCGGGATTGAGCACCGACCTGATCTAGCACTCGCGGGAGACGACACGCGCTGCTACGGCGATACGGCGATCACGTTCGTGTACGCGCCATGAAGCGCGTCGCCGTCTATCCCGGATCCTTCGATCCGATAACCAAGGGGCATGAAGACCTGATCCACCGCTCGTTGGAGTTTGTCGATCAGCTCATCGTCGCGGTGGCGGTCAACGTCGCGAAGCAGCCGCTCTTCTCGCTCGAGGAGCGTGTCGCGCTGATCAAGAAGGCGGTACCCGACAACCGCGTCGAGGTGCAGTCGTTCGAAGGATTGCTCGCCGAGTTTGCCAAGAAAGTGGGCGCGTCGGTGATCGTGCGCGGGCTGCGTGCGGTCTCGGACTTCGAGTACGAATTCCAGATGGCGCTGATGAACCGCAACCTGGCGCCGAAGATCGAGACCGTGTTTCTCGTGCCGGCCTTTGATCTTACCTATCTCAGTTCCAGTCTCGTGCGCGAGGTGGC
>DATGVC010000283.1:0-12496 GCA_035300745.1 Gemmatimonadales bacterium
CCAGCTTGGATTGCTCACGGCCAAACCGATCCTGTACGCGGCAAACGTCAACGAAGACGACCTCGCGGCCGGCGGCGGCAAATGGATCGAGAAGCTCCGCGTCGCCGTGCAGGGCCATCACGAAGAAGCGGAGATCGTCCCGTTTTCCGCCAAGTTCGAGGCGGAGCTGGCCGAGCTGTCGGGCGAGGAGCGGCAGGAGTATCTGGCGAGCGCCGGCGTTGCCGAGCCGGGACTCGACCGGCTCATCCACGCCGGGTACCGGCTACTTGGCTTGCAGACGTTTTTTACCGTCGGCGAGAACGAGGTGCGCGCCTGGACGATGCATCGCCGCGACACGGCCTACGACGCCGCGGGTGAGATCCATTCCGACTTTCAGCGCGGATTCATCCGCGCTGAGACCGTCGGCTTCACGGAGTTCGTGAAAGCGGGAAGCTACAAGACCGCCCGCGAACAAGGCCTGGTGCGCAGCGAGGGACGCGACTACGTCGTGAAGGACGGCGACATCCTGCTATTTCGCTTCAACGTCTAGCGCGTCCAGATCAGCACCGCACCGCAGGACGGCAACGCATCAAACGACCCGCTTCGGCCGGCAGTGGCGATTTGGGGCATTGGAGGCAGTCCCCAAAAAGGATTGCGATACACCTCGACGGCCTGCACGTCGGCCGCCGCAATCCGATCGTAGTCCTGCTCCCAAAACGGCATACCGTCGACCGACACGGTAACCGCACAGAGCGCGCCGCGATACCACCGCACCGGGATGCACCCCCCGGAGAGGCAGCGAACAAAAATGCCGTCACGTGCCAGGACCACGCGTAGCGGCGGTAGATGCGCGCGCTCGAGATCCTCTCTCGTAAAAAACCGCGCAAAGCCCCCATACCATTTTCGCCGGTCGTAGAATCCCGCCAGGTTTCGCGAAAAATCGCGGGCCTGCGCCTCCACGACGACGGGAGCGAGATCGACCGCGTCGACATCCAGCAATACGACGAGCTGCTTGACCTTGCCGCGCCGCAGATCGAAATCGTACTCCTCGGTGTTGCGGCCCTCGTAGCTGACGCGAATGCGCTGGCGGCCTGGCGGCAGGCCCGCCAGCTCGAAACGGCCGGCAGAATCGGAAACCGCAAACCGGTGCACCGCGGGCATGGAGACCATCACGCCGGCGAGCGGATGGCCATTGAATGTGGAGCTTGCAGTGCCGCGGATGGTGGCGGCGGAATCGAGCTGCGAAGCGAGGGAAGCTGGAAGCATGCCCGCCGCCACAAGCAGGGCGGCGGCGTACCACGCACGGAGCGACATGGGGCACCTCAGCGCAAAGACGTTCCCGTGATACCCCCTACCGGGTCCAGATCTCCACCAGGCCGCACGAGCCCGCGGCTGGGAGCCCTGGGCCCATCCATGTCGACGAACCCGGCCCGGGCACGACCGACCCGCTGAGGTCGGCGGGCGGCACACCGCGGTAAACTTCGACCCCAGCCACGTCGTTGACCGCGATCTGGTCGTAATCGAACTCGCGCTGCGCAACCCCGTCCACGCTGATCGGCACCGCGCAGAGTCTGCCGCGGGTGAATCGCGTGGGGCGACACTCCTGATAGCGGGAGCAGCGGGTCACGATGCCTTCAAGCGTGAGAAGACCGCTGAGCTTCGGCAGCCGCGCCCGACTGATGTCTTCGCGCGTGAAAAAGTGGGCGAAGCCACTGTAGGTCCGCCGCCGCTCGTAAAATCCTGCCAAGTCGCGCCACAGGTTCGCCTGCCGCGCCTCCACGACGAGCGGGTCGAGATCGAGGGCATCGACGTCGAGCACCACGGCGATGCGTTTCGTCCGCTGGCTCTGCAACGTGAATACGTAGTCCTCGGTCTCGCGCCCCGCGTAGGAGACGCGGATGGCCCGCCGTCCGCTGGGCAATCCATCCAGGGCAAACCGCCCGGTCGAGTCGGTGACGACGAACCTCTTGACCTCGGGAGCCGAAATCATCACCCCCGCGATGGGGCGACCGTTGAAGGCGGAAATGGCAGCGCCGCGAATGTGGGCGCCGGTGTCGGGGAGGGACTGCGCTTGCAGTGACGCGGCGACAATCGCCGCTGTAACTAGCGGTACGACGAACATGGTCGAACCTCTCTCACCAACCCACTGGCTTGCCCTGATTCTGCCGCTCGAGCCAGGCGACGAGCGGCTGGAAATAATCTACAATGGCTGTCGCGTCCATCTGCCGTTCGCCGGTCGCCTCAGCGAGAATCTCCTGCCATGGCTTGCTCTGCCCCTCCGCCAGCATGCGGGCCAACTGCTGTCCCGCGGCGCGGTTGCCATAGACCGAGCAGCGGTACAGCGGTCCCGTCCACCCGGCCGCGCGGCACCAAGACCGATGCAACTGGAACTCCAAGACGTACGCCAAAAAATACCGCATGTACGGCACGTTGGCGGCGACATGGTATTTCGCGCCAGGATCGAAGTCACGCTCCGAGCGGGCGGAGGGCTCCGCGATGCCCTGGTAGCGATGCTTCACGTCCCACCATGCTGCGGTGTACTGCGCGGGTGTGATCTCCCCCGAGAAAACTCCCCAGCGCCACCGGTCGAGCGCGAGCGCGAACGGCAGGAAGGCGATCTTGTCGAGCGCTATGCGCAGCAACATCGCCGTATCGCTCGCTGCGCTCGGTAGGCTGTCGAGCAGACCGATGCGCTGGAGATACTCGGGAGTCACGGAGAGCGCGATCGCGTCACCGATCGCTTCGTGGAAGCCGTCGTTGGCGCCGCCTTGGAAGAGATACGGCTGCGTCTGGTACGCGCGCTGGTAGAAGTTGTGACCCAGCTCGTGATGCACTGTGACGAAGTCCTCGCCATTCACCTGGATGCACATCTTGACGCGCACGTCGTTCTTCGAGTCGACATCCCAGGCGCTCGCGTGACACACCACGTCGCGATCGCGCGGCTTGGTGAACTGCGACCGCTCCCAGAACGTCCCGGGCAAGGAGTCGAACCCGAGGGACGTGTAGAAGCGCTCGCCGTAGCGGACCATGCCACGCTCGTCGACACCGTGCTTCCGCAACAACGCCGTGACGTCGACGCTCGGCGGCACGGCAGCGGGCGCCACGAGATCGTAGATGTTGCCCCAGTTCTGGCCCCAGAGGTTGCCGAACAGATGGATCGGAATCATCCCGCCGGGCGGCACGACACTGGTCCCATACTTCTCGGCCAGTCGCCCCCGCACGTACGCGTGGAGCTGCAGGTAGAGCGGCCGCAACTGGGTCCAGAGGCGGTCGACCTCCGCGACGAACGAGTCGGCGGGCATGTCGTACCCCGAGCGCCACATCGCGCCGACGTCAGCGAAGCCGAGGCCCTTCGCGCCCGCGTTCGCGAGGGTGACGAATCGCGCATAGCGGTCGCGCATCCCCACGGCAATGCGGTGCCAGCCCCGCCAGGCGTCGAGCAGCTCGGCCGGATCGCGGCTCGTCGCCAGGATGTGCTCGATGTCGGTGATCTGGAGACAGTTATCTGCCGTCTTGCAGTATCGGCCGCGGCCATAATCGGCCTGCATGCTGCTGGTGATCTTGCTCAGCTCGGAGGCTTCACGGGGGTTCGGCGGCGGCGGCGCAGCGAGTGAGAGTTTGAGGAGCAGAAACTTGCGCCGCAGGTCGGCCGGCAACCGCAATCGCTCATAGCGGCGCGCCTGCATGGCGAGGTCGCGCGTGGCGACTGCGTTGGCTTCGTCCGCCTCGGCGGTCAGCTCTTCGGTGTCGAACGTGATGTAGGTGTTGGCGACCCAGGCCGCACGGGCCCCTTTCACGTTCAGATCGGAGAGGGTGGACTCCGCGTGCGCGAGGAAGCGCCGGGCGCCCGCGACGGTGGGGGCTTGGGCATGGAGGGCGGCCGGCAACAGCACAAGCACGATAAGCCGACGCATGGGTCTACAATAACATGCCCAACGAACTTATGTTTCCCGCCTTACATATCCCCTACTCGGTGCCTTCCACCGCACCGGGTCACCCATGACCAAAGGGAGGTGGCATGAGTCGTCGGTACGAGACGGTCTACATTTTTGATAGTGCCTTGGACGAGCCGGCAATCACTGAAAAACTGAATCGCTTTCACGCCCTGCTGACCAAGGACGGGAAAGGCGCGCTGTCGAACGTGTCCCACTGGGGGAAGCGCACGATGGCGTACAAGATCAAAAAGAAAGACACGGGCTACTACGTCGTCGCCGAGTTTTCGGCGGCGGGCGATCTGTTGCCCGAGTACGAGCGCGCGGTGAAGCTGGACGAAGGCGTGCTGCGGTACATGTGCGTCGAAGCGGCGCGCGAGCAACCCAAGCCCGTGGCGGCCACGGCGGTCGCTCCTGAAGAAGAAGAGCTGGAAGAGGAGGAAGCGTGAGACGTCCCGCCAAGACCTGTCCCGTCTGCGAATCCGGCGCGCGCGTGCTGGACTACAAGGATGACCGGACCCTGGGCCGCTTCCTCACGGAACGCGGGAAAATTTTGCCGAGCCGGCTGTCGGGGATGTGCGCGCGCCACCAGCGGCAGCTCGCCACGGCGATCAAGCGCGCGCGCCAGCTGGCCCTGATTCCTTACATCAAGGGTCACACCGCATAGCTACGAAACAGTCGTGGTGGCGCCTGATGATGGCGCTGATGGCGTTCGTGCTGTGGGCGCACCCCAGTCTGGTGGGCCTGCCGTGCGCGGCGCTGTTGATGATCGCTCCCCCAGCCAACGATCGGGCATCCGGCTGGACGCAGCCGATCGCCGCGATGATCGGCGCGGTCAGCCTCGCGCTCCTCGTCGTGAGCGGCAGCAGCGGTAGCCGGCTCGCAGCCGCGACCAGCGCCTACATCGTGCTCGCGACCGCGGCATTCGTGTCGGTCGTCTTGCTCAAGCCCGAACCCATTCTGCGCCAGGCTTTCCGCTCGATCGTCGCGGCCGGACTCGCGTCGGCGCTGCTGATTCAGGCGCTATGGGGGTCGGACGCATGGGGCGCGCTCGGATGGGAAGCGACTCGTCAGGCCAGCATGACGATGCGCACGATGGTCGAGGTGTGGCCCGACGCGTTCCCGATTTATGAGCCGATGGTGCGCTTCGTCAGTCTCACATGGCCCGGGATGCTCGCACTGCAAACACTCGCGGGGCTGGCACTCGCGACGCAGCTGCACCGGCGCATCGCGGCGCCCGCATCGGGGGAGAGCGCGCCGGTCACACGCTTCAAGGACTTTTGCATGGGCGACGGATGGGTGTGGGGGATCGTCGCCTGGCTGGGCGTGCTGATTCTGCCCGTGTCGAGTTTTCTACACGTCGCGGGCACGAACGTGGGACTCGTGGCGAGTACGCTGTACGTGCTACGCGGCGCGGCCATCGTCGCGACATTTGCCGAGGCGTTCGGCATCTCGGCGCTGACGCTCGTGATCGTCTCGGCGGCGGCGGCGGCGCTAGCCGTGCCGTTGGTGTTCGTGCTCCCGGGACTGTGCACGCTCGGCATCACTGATACCTGGTACCAATACCGGCGCCGCCTGGCGGAAGCGCGTGAGCGGCAGCGGCCCAATACAACCTGAGGGCGAGGGCGGGGACGGAGCGATGGAAATCATTCTGCGGGAAGACGTGCAGCATCTGGGCAGGGTCGGCGAGGTTGTGAAGGTGAAGGACGGCTACGCCCGCAACTACCTTCTGCCCCAAGGGCTCGCCTATCCGGCGACGGAGGCGAACAAGAAAAAGATCGCCTATGAGGGCGAACGGCTGGCGAAGCAGCGCGCCGCCGAGAAGTCAGCGGCGGAGACCGAAGCCACGCGACTCGGCGATGTGCATCTCACCTTCGAGGTGAAAGTCGGCGAAGAGGAGAAGCTGTACGGCTCCGTCACGGCAAGCGACATCCAGCGCAAGCTCGAGGAGCTGGGAATCCACGTCGACAAGCGCAAGATCGACCTGTCGGAGCCGATTCGCGAGCTGGGTGAATACAACGTCGGGATCAAGATCCATCCCGAGGTGCGGCCCGAGGTCCGAGTCACGGTGGTGAAGGAGTAACTCCGGCTCGGCGTCGCGCACGGAGACATCCCGGAGTTTGCGGACTATCGGCCGATGCAGTGTCTGGTGACGCCGATCACACCGGTCATCGCCGCGCACGCAGGGATTGGCGCGTGGGGAGTGTTCTATCAGAACGAGGGCAGAACAAACGCCGACGGTTCGCTATGATTAACGCTGGGGGTTCCGCGGTTCTCTCACACGTTGTTGACGCGTTGCTGGATCGCAAAGCGGTCGATCCCGTGGTACTGGACCTGCGGGGTCTGTCATCCGCCACTGACTACTTCGTGATCGTCTCGGGAACGTCGGTTGCCCACGTGCGGGGCATGGCGGAGCATCTGGTGACGGCATTGGCGCCGGAGGGGGTCGAGCCCCATCATGTGGAAGGGCTGGCGCAGGGGCGCTGGGTGTTGCTCGACTATGTGGACTTCGTGGTCCACGTATTTCACCCCGAGCTGCGTGACTTTTACCAGCTCGAACGGCTGTGGGGCGACGCTCCCGTCGTCGCCGCGGGCGATGCCGGCGGAACCGGCAGGGGCGCCGGGGGCGCGGGGGGGGCGGGGGGCGCGAAAGGCTAGGCAGGTATGCGACGCACCATGGCTCGTCTGATTGTCGCGCTGGGACTCAGCATCCTGGCAACGCCGGCGGCCGCCCAGTACTTCGGTCAGAACAAGGTGCAGTACCGCAGCTTCAACTTCCAAACGATTCAGACCGAACACTTCGACATTTACTACTATCCGGATGAGCGGCCCGGCGCGCTCGATGCGGCCCGCATGGCCGAACGCGCGTACGCGCGCCTCTCGCGGATCTTGCACCACCAGTTCCAAAGCCGGAAACCGATCATCCTGTACGCCTCGCAATCCGACTTCCAGCAAACGAACGTCGTGGACGCCTCAGGCGAGGGACTCGGCGGCGTCACGGAGTTCTTCAAGCACCGCGCCGTGATGCCCTTCACGGGTTCGTACGCCGAGTTCGAGCACGTGCTGCAACACGAGATGGTGCACCAGTTCCAGTACGACGTGTACAGCCACGGGCACCCCGGCGCCGGCGTGCAAACGCTGGTGAGCATCAATCCGCCGCTCTGGTTCATGGAAGGCATGGCGGAATATCTGTCGCGCGGTCCGATCGACCCGGAGACGGCGATGTGGCTGCGCGATGCAGCGCTCGAGGGCCACCTCCCCTCGATCGAGGACATGACGAGCGACCCGTACATCTTTCCGTACCGCTACGGGCACGCCCTCTGGGCGTATATCGGCGAGAAGTGGGGCGACGAGGTGATCGGCGAGATCCTGCAGAGCTCCGCGAGCTCGGGGCTCGAGGCCGCCTTCAAGCGCGCGCTGGGCCGCACGCTCGAGGATCTGTCGAACGACTGGCGCGACGCGATCCAGACGACATTCCTGCCGCAGCTGGGCGATCACTATCGCGCCCGCCGCATCGCGCAGCCGACGCTGACGCAACGACGCTCGAAGGGGCGCATTTTCCTCGCGCCGGCGCTGACGCCCGACGGCAAGCACATCGCGTTCTTCGGCGATGAGGGCGGCTTCTTCGTCGATCTCTGGCTGGCAGACGCCGAGACGGGACGCACCCAGCGCCGGCTCGTCCGATCGACGCAAAACAACAATTACGAGAGCTTGCGCTTCATCAATTCGGCGGGCGCGTTTTCTCCCGACGGCCGCTACTTCGCGATCGCCGCCAAGCGCAAGGACCGCGATGACCTGGTGATTCTCGACGTGAAGAATGGCGGCCGGGAAGAGCGCCGCATCCACGTCGGCCTGAACGGGCTGCAGACGCCGCAATGGTCGCCTGATGGGCAACGGCTGGTATTCAGCGGGTTCAGCAACGGCTTCACCGATCTCTACATCATCAATCGGGACGGAACCGGACTGCAGCGGCTGACGAACGACAAGTTCGCCGATCTCCATCCATCGTGGTCCCCCGATGGCAAGACCATCGCGTTCGTGACCGACCGGGGCGGCGAGACGGACTTCGATCTGCTCCGCTTCGGGAACCTGCGGATCGCCCTGCTCCACCTCGACAGCGGCGCCATCGATGTGCTCGGGAACATGCAGACCGGGAAGAACATCAATCCCGTCTGGGCGCCCGATGGCCGCTCGCTCGCGTTCGTCTCCGACCGGACCGGGATCAACAACGTCTTCCTGTACGACATGGCCGACGGTCAGATCTATCAGCTCACGAACATGTTCACGGGGGTTCAGGGCATCACGCCACTGTCGCCCGTGCTCACGTGGGCGCCGCAAGCCGACCGCATGGCATTCGTTTACTACGAGGACAGCCAGTACAGCGTGTACTCCCTGGAGAACCCGCGGTCGTTGCGTCGCGCGCCGTACCGTGGTCCCGCCGCGCAGCCGGTCGTGTCACTCTTGCAGGCGGAGACGCGCGATACCCTGCTTCAGGCACCCCGGCCATCGATGGTGGCACTCGGCGGCACCGGCTCTCCATCGAACCTGACGACTGCATCCGCGCCAGCCTCGATTTATCGCTCGGCGGCTGGATTCCGGCCCTCGGCGCTGCCCCAGCCCTCCGAATCATCGGCGGCGTCTCCGCCGGTCACCGTGCGTGCGTTGCTCGACTCCGCGACGCTCGCGCTTCCCGATACCAGCGAATTCACGTTCCGGCCCTACAAGGTACGGTTTACTGCAGACTACGTCGTGCGCCCGACCGTCGGTTACGAGCGGGACAACTTCGGACGCGGTGTGTTCGGCGGCACGGCGGTGGCGCTCTCGGACATCCTCGGCAATCACTCAGTGGTGCTCGCCGGCTCGATCAACGGACGCATCAGTGAAGCCCAATTCCTCGGTCTCTACGTCAATCAGTCCCATCGCCTGAATTGGGCCAGCGGCTTCTCGCAGGATCCGCTGTACTTCTACGGCGGCAGCGACAAGACGCGGATTGCAGACCCACGCCGGCCCGGCGATAGCCTCGACGTCTATTCGACGCGGATTCGGCGTTTCGTCATTCGGGACCTGTTCGCCGAGTCGTCCTATCCGTTCAGCCGCTTCAACCGCATCGAGCTGGGCGTGCACGCCGTCAACATCGCCGAAGCGACCCTGGCGCTGCTGACCTCCTACGACGCGAAAACCAACGGCTTCAACGACCAGCAGCTCGTGCAGGATGGCGGACCGTCCGCGACATTCGTGCAGCCATCGATCGCACACGTACACGACAACACACTGTTCGGCTACGTCGGGCCGTTCGCGGGGTCTCGGTCGCGCTTGTCGGTCGCTCCGGCATTCGGCACCTGGCAGTTCACCGCGGGGCTGCTCGATTACCGGCGCTACCTCTTCTTCCGGCCGTTCACGATCGCCGTCCGCGGCATGATGTTCGGACGTTTCGGTCGCGATGCCGATCGCTTCCCGGTATTCCTTGGTAGCCCCGATTTGATTCGCGGCTATACTGCCGGTTCGTTCCGCAGCCACGAGTGCGCCGTCGGCGCGCAGACGAGCTCGCAAACCGGCTGCGCTGACCTCGACCAGCTGATCGGTTCGAAGATCGCCGTCGGCAACGTGGAACTGCGCTTCCCGCTGACGCGTAGCCTGGTGCTCGGCTTCCTGCCGCTGGGCTTTCCCCCGATCGAAGGGGCGATTTTCTACGACATCGGGATGGCGTGGAATGACGCGAGCATCGTCAAATGGCAACGCGGCGCGAGTGAGAATCCGCTGCTGGTACGCACGCCGCTGCGGAGCTGGGGTGGCTCGATCCGCGCCAACGTCTTCGGCCTGGTGATCATGCGGCTCGACTACACGAAGCCGCTGAACCGGGCGTTCACCCACTCGTATTGGACCATCAGTTTAGGTCCGACGTTCTAACTCCGCTTCAATAAAACAGTTGCAATGGCCTCGCCGGTTGTCTATTTTGTCCGGCGAGGCCATTTGCCTATCTCTCGCTTCCTTCTATTCGCGTCGATCGCACTTTGGGGCTGTGGACCCCGAGCGCCGGCGGCTGGATCGTCGCAACAACAGTCGCCACAACAGGTTAGCCAAGCCCAGATTCTCGCCCGCTCCCCTGGAGTCGCGATCCGGCTGCCTGCTAAGGGTGGCACGCCGCAGCTCTACCGGTTGCCGCGGCTCACGGCGGTCGAGGGGGTGCTGAAGGGCAAGCTTCCACGTGTCGAGCGGGTCGTGGGCCTCGATCCCGAGTCCGAATTCCTCTTTGTAACCACCGCCAAGCACGAGCTGTTCGGCCTCGACCTCGGTAGCGGTCGCCTGGACACGATCGGGACGAACATCAAGCAGGCCGCCCTCGGTCCGGATGGCACGCTCTACGCCGTGGATTCGTCGCGGCACGTCGTCTCGCTCTCTCGCAGAACCCGATTTGCCTGGCCCCAAGCGCTGACGGCGTTGCCGCGCGATCTGTTTGGCGCGGCCGATCAGCATCTGGTCGGCGTGATCCCGCAGGATCGACTCCTCGTCGCCGCGGCCGATCAGCCCCCGACCGTGCGGCCCATCGCCGCGGGTGGCGATGTCGCCGCCACCCGCTGGGGCGACCTCGTCGCCGTTGCCAGTGACTCGGGCGTGACGTTCTACGATCCGCTGGGACGTCGTGATCCGGCGTTCGTGAAATTGACAGACGCGCCGCGCGCGCTCGCGTTCTCGCCATCGGGCCATCGGATTTATGTCGCGCGGCGCAACATGCCCGGACTCGCCGTGCTCGATCGCTACGAGCGCAAAGAGCTCGACGGCGTGGCGCTGCCCGGTTCGGTCGCTGCCCTGCGCCTCGACCCGCTGGGCCGCTGGCTGCTCGCCCGGCCTGCGGTCGGCGATTCGGCGTGGATCGTCGATCTGCCGATCAAGCGGCACACCGGCATCGTCCCCACGCAATGGAAGTCCGATTTGCCCGCCATCTCCCCCGACGGGATGCTGATCTACCGGCGCGGCAACGAAGTGGTGTCGGCGCGCCCCGATTCCCTGACCGACGTCGGCAAAGTCACGGGCGGCGCGGCCGATCTCTGGGTGCTGACCTCGTGGCTGCCCCGCGGTGTGCCGGCGAGTACCGTGAGCTCGACGAGCTCTGACAGCGCGGGCAGCGGGGCGGAAGGTCCGTTGTATGTGCAGGTCTCAACGTCGCAGAACCCGGACTGGTCCGGGCACCTCGCTGATGATCTCACGCGCGCGGGACTGGCGGCGCGCGTCCTTCCGCCGCAACACCCGGATGACGGCTATCGCGTCGTCCTTGGTCCCTACGCGACGCGCGCGCAGGCAGAAGCCACAGGGCGCCGCCTGGGCCGCCCCTTCTGGATCTACCAACCGGGACAGTGACGGCCACCCGTCAGTTGCCGCTCTCGCGGCTCGGGCACCTGGTTCCGCCGCTCGTCGACGACGCGGCATTGGTCGCGCTCGTCCCGGTCACGGACGATCTGCCGTGGGCGGCGAAGGCCGCGTGGGACATCGCCCGCATCGCCGCGCGCGACGGACGACGTGTTGCACTCGTGGATCTCTGCCTCGAGAACCCTGCCCTGCACGAGATCGTGGGTCTTCGGGCCACGGAAGGAATCGTAGACGCTTTCGAATACGGCGTCTCCCTCAACAAGGCGGCGCATGAAGTGACGGGCGTATTCATTATCCCCGCTGGATCCGAGACCGCAAATCCGGCGGAGGTTTACGCGCACGCACGCTGGCCAAAGTTGCAGGCGGGGTTCCGCTCCGAGGGCGCGCTGCTCCTCGCACTGGTGCCGCCCGCCGGCTTGGTGCAGCTCTCGGCGGCGCCTGACGGCGTGCTCGTGCTCGCTCCCGAGGGCGTGAGTCCCGAGTTTTCGATTGAGCGCGACGTGCCAGTGCTCGGCGTCGTGCGCGATCGTTGGTTGCCGTCTGGCCCGCGAGTGTCAGCGCCCCCCATACTCGTGCCTGTTGCGGAGGAGCCGCGACGCGGCCTGCGAGTCGCGATGGCAGCGCTCGTGGTCACCGCCTTGGCGGTCGGAGGGTGGGCACTGCTCGCGCGAGCGCGCGAGTCATTCGTCACCCCACGCGCCGCTCCGCCTGCCCCCCCCGCCTCCCCCGCACCCGCTGCTCCACCGACTTCCTCCAGACCCTCGACAACCTCCACCAACCCTCCCTCCCCCCTCCGGCCGGTCGCCGTCCGACGCGATACGCTCGGGTGGACCGTGCAGCTCGCGGCATACGCGTCGCTCGACAAGGCGCTGGCACATGCCGATCGACTCGCGGCGGACGTGGGTGTGCCGGCGCTCGTGACGCCGGTGCAGAGCGGCAACGGACCCGTTTGGTACCGCGTGCTCGCCGGGTCGTACGCGACGCGCGCCGCGGCCGGCACCGCACGGGCGGGTCTGTGGCGCCGCGGTATCGTGGCGGAAGGCGTCGGCGATCTGCTGCTCGCCCCGTACTCCTATCACGCTCCGGCGGGCGCGTCACTCGACATGTTGCGCCGTCGCGGGCTTCCCGCGGTGCGCTGGTCGAACGGCGTCATCTTGCTGGGCGCCTTCGAAGCACCCGACCAGGCGGCGTACACCCAGGCCGCCCTGAGGCGCGCCGCC
>DATGVC010000284.1:0-2641 GCA_035300745.1 Gemmatimonadales bacterium
GACGTCACCGACCTGCGGCGACTCGAAACGATCCGGCGCGACTTCGTGGCGAACGTGTCGCACGAGCTGAAAACTCCCCTCACGGCGATCGCCGGGTACGCCGAGACGCTGGCGGCGGAGTCGTCCGACTCTCAGACCACAGGCTTCTCGCGGACGATCGTCGACAATGCCCGCCGGATGCAGCGCCTGGTCGATGATCTGCTGGACCTGTCGCGCATCGAGTCCGGCGGATGGCAGCCGGAGCCGCGCAGGATCGCGATCGACGCCGCCGCCCGCGAAGCCTGGCGTCCGTTTGCCGAGCGTGCGGCCAGCCGGGACGTCCAGCTCGAAACCGACTCGGGGTCCGTGAACAGCGATCCCGAGGCGCTGCGTCAGATCTTCACCAACCTGTTCGACAACGCGCTGCGGCACACGCCAACCGGCGGTCGCATCCGTGTCTTCACGCAACGCGTGGGACATGACGCTGTCGTGCGAGTCAGCGACACCGGCTCCGGTATCGGCGCCGATCACCTGCCCCGCATCTTCGAGCGCTTCTACCGCGTGGACCCCGGCCGCTCGCGCCAGGAAGGGGGCACGGGGCTCGGTCTCGCCATCGTGAAGCATCTAGTCGAGGCACATGGCGGCCGCGTGGAAGCCGAGAGCGAGGTCGGCCGCGGCACCACAATCCTTTTGTACTTCCCGACTTAGCCCTCGTTACACAGCCGTAACGCGTACGTCACCGACCGTTGACGGGCCACCCGCAACATTGGCTCGTGCGAATTGCGCTCGTCGCAGACACTTACACGCCGCAGGTCAACGGCGTCACGACAGTGGTCGTGCGGATCGCGAATGTGCTCCGCGAATTCGGCCACAAGGTCGTGGTCGTCGCACCGCGGTACCCCGGCCACACGCCGGTGGACCCGGGTGAGCTACGCATTCCGTCGGCGTCGTTTCCGCCGTATCCGGCCATCCGGCTTTCGTTGCCGCAGTTCGGTGCCGTCGCGCGCTTCCTCGATCCTTTCGAGCCCGACGTCGTGCATGTCGCGACGGAGGGCCCTCTAGGATTGACGGGCCGCCGGTACGCGGTGCGGCGCGGCATCCCGCTCGTCACTTCCTATCACACGAACTTCCCGCAGTACGCACGGCACTATGGCGCCGGCTTCGTCGAGCCGCTCGTCTGGAAATGGCTGCGCTGGTTCCATCGGCCCGCCGTGCTGACGCAGACCCCCGGCGAGGCGGTCGCGAGCGAGCTGGAACGCCGCGGCATCGGCCGTCCGGTCGTCTGGGGGCGTGGCGTGGATACCTCGCATTTCCATCCCGGGCGGCGCAGCGCCGGTTGGCGACGCTGGCTCGCGGGCGGCGACGATACCGCGATCGTCCTGCATGTCGGGCGGCTGGCTCCCGAGAAGAACATCGATGTGCTGGCCGAGGCGTGGATCGCCGCGCGCGAGCGGGTCGGCCAGCGCGCCACATTCGTGATCGCTGGTGAAGGGCCGGAGACGCGCCGTCTCGTCACCCACCTGCCGTGGATCCGGCAACTCGGCTTCCTCGATCGGGGCAGGCTCGCCGACGTGTACGCGAGCGCCGACATTTGCGTGCTCCCGTCCCGGACCGAGACGTGCGGGCTCGTGGCCCTCGAAGCCATGGCCTCGGGTCTGGCCGTCGTTGCCGCCGATGCGGGTGGATTCCGCGAGAGCATCACCCACGGACAGAGCGGTGTCCTCGTGGCGCCCGAGGATGCCACGGGATTCGCCGCCGCGATTCTGTCGCTCGTGATCGCACCGCAGCGACGCGCCGCGATTGCCACCGCCGCACGCGCGGCGGCGGTCGCGCGCGACGTCGCACCAGAGAACCTCGCCTTACTGCAGCAGTACGCGAACGCCGCCGGACTGTCCAGCGCCGGAGCCGCCTCATGCGCCGCGTAGTGCTCGTCCTCGCCGATGGCCTGCGCCGCATCCCATCAACGATCACATTCCCCTCATTCTCGCCGGCCCCGATCTCACCCGGCGTCACCAGCTCACGCGGCAGGTCTCGCTGCTCGATGTCCCGCCGACGTTGCTGTGGTGGTTCGGCCTCGATGTTTCCGTGAGCTACGAAGGCCGTGCCCTGACGCAGGCGTTTACGCGCACGTTGCAGCCGGCCGAGGCAGCCGTCTGATGCGCTGGCTCACACACCTCGGCGGCGCGCGGGTGACGATCGGCATCGGCTTGTTGCTCGTCGCGGTCGGCGAGCAGCTGCTCGGTCTCGCGGCGCTGTTCGCGCTGACCACGTCGCACCTAGCGGTTCAGGTGCTGAAGCGCGCCGTCGCCCAGCCGCTGGCGACGATCGATCTTCCCGACGCTTTCTCGTTCCCCTCCGGTCACGCGGCGGCCGCGACCGCGGTGAGCGGCACTGTCACTCTCGCCCACCCGTTGCTCGCCCCTCTGCTCGTGCCGGCTGCCGCCCTGATTGCGCTGTCACGCGTCTCGTTGCGCGTGCACCACGTGAGCGACGTCGTCGCCGGAATGCTGCTCGGGCTCGCCGGCGCCATCGCCGCTACCGCTCTCCTTCTGCACTGACGGCCGGTCGTGCCCGGCGTCGGTTGCACGGCCGTCGTCCGGGTGCCAGGTAGCGGAGGCCCGTATGGCTCCGCTATCTGCTTTGGGGCGGCCGCCGTTACAGA
>DATGVC010000285.1:0-28675 GCA_035300745.1 Gemmatimonadales bacterium
CTGTCAGGGAAGCGGCGAGCTGCGCGTCGAAAAGCGCATCAACGTCGAGATCCCGGCGGGCGTCGAAGAAGGGGCGCGCCTGCGTCTCAAGAATCAGGGGCCAAAAGGTCGCGGTGATCTCATCGTGCAGATCCACATCGCGCCGGATCGCTTCTTCCGGCGTGAGGGACTGGACCTGATCGGCGTCGTCCCGATCAATCTCGCGCAGGCGCTGCTTGGCTCACGGATCAAGGTTAAGACGCTGGATGACAAGCGTGTCGTGCTGCGCATTCCTCCGGGCACGCAGCACGGTCAGAAGTTTCGGATTCCCGGGCATGGCATCGAGAAAAACGGGCGTCGAGGGGACATGTACGTGGAATCCCACGTGACGCTGCCCGAGAAGCTCAGCGCCGAAGAGCAGGAAGCGGTCAAGAGTTTTGCGGAGAAGGCAGGCCTCAAGTACTGAGCGAGGCGCGCATCGCGAGCGCTGGCAAATCGGACGTCTTTGCGGCATCAATGTTCATTGACAGCACTAATCTATCGTGTTTCTTTGCTTGTCCTCGGCGTCTCGGCGTCTCGGCGTCTCGGCGTCTCGGCGTCTAGTAGTCAGTGGGGTGTAGGTCAACTGGCAGACCGCCCGGCTGTTAACCGGGAAGTTGGAGGTTCGAGTCCTCCCGCCCCAGTATGTAGCCCGCAGCGAACATCCTCCCGCCGTCACGCGTATCACATACGGGCACAAACCGGGCAGGCTCTATGCTCCAAATGCGCGTTCTTTTCCTCTCCGCATTGCTGGGCGCCCTGGCGTGCACCAGCGCAGACATCCTCCGCCTCGACCCGACACCTCGACCGCAGACCAACCCCGCGACGCGGTCCAACTAGGCTTCATCTTCTTGCCAACGTCGTCGCCGAGTTTCGGCGCCCTCTCGAGATTCGCGTACTGGCTGGATGCCGGAATTCGCGTCCCCGGCACCAACCTGCGATTTGGTCTCGATCCGATCCTCGGATTGATTCCCGGCGCCGGTGATGCCGCCGGCGCCGTTCTTTCTGGCTGGATACTCGTCGAGGCGTTCCGGATGGGCGCATCGCGCGCCACATTGATGCGGATGGCCGGCAACGTGGCGCTTGACGCGCTCGTGGGCACCGTTCCGCTACTCGGGGATATCTTCGACTTCGCATGGAAAGCCAATCTTCGGAACGTGGCGCTGCTCGAGCGACACCTGGTGGCGCCGGATCGAGCGAGGCGCGCCGACCGCTGGTTCGTGTTGCTCGTGGTCTTGAGCGTGCTTGTTATGGCGCTCGGGCTGCTCGTGCTGGGGATCCTGCTGACGCGCTGGGTCGTCCGCGCATTGGGCGTCGCGTGACGAGCAAGGCTGTTGGGATTGAGCTAGCCCTTCAAGGCCGGCGCGCCGGCCAGGACCTTCTCGATCGCCTCATTGCCGACAGTCGGCCGCAGGTGCTCCAGCACAATCCGGCCTAGGCGCGGCACGTCTTCCTTGCGAAACCCTGCGGCGGAGAGGCCCGCCACCAGAGCGGCGGGACCCGCCACCCCGATCATCTCACCGGTGCGCGCACCGCTCATCAGCGCGCGCCCCATGTAACTCTCATGGTTCGGGACCGCGACGCGCACCTTTTCGAAAGTCGCTTGGTCCACGGCCATGCGCATCGCCATCAGAATCGCGCCGATGCCCTTCTCGGCCTGGCCCGGCTCGACCTCGAGGTTGGCGACGATCTGCTCCACAAGATTCATGAGGGCCTACAATAACACCAAAAAACGAGGACAGGCAAAAGCCAGACGCCGAGACGCCGAGCGGTTTTGAGGTACGAGGGTTTAGGAATTCCTGCTCACTCGACCCTCGAGGCCGCTCGGTGTCTCGGCGTCTCGGCGCCTAGACTTTATTGCCCCACCGTAAAGTCAATTCTTTTGAGTACGGTGCCGGCGGCGTCGCGAATCTCCACATGCCACGCGCCCTTGGCGTCAGTGGGCACGGTCTTGCGGCTCCACGAGCGCCACGGCGAGCCGCCGATCGTCAGCGGCACGTCGCCCACTTGGTCGCCGCCGTGGAACCAGACATGATGCAGCGTCTGGCCATTGGCACCGGTCACGCGCATCCACAGCACGACCGTGCCAACACTGTCGGGGAAGGCGGAGCCGGTATCTTGCGGCGCGCGGTCCACGAGCGTGCGCGCCAGCACGGCTTCGACGTTCACATTGCTCGCCGGGGCCGCGGCGGCAGCCGGCGCGGGTGGCGCGGCGGGCGCGGCGGGCGCGGGGTGTTTGGTCGTATCCTGCGCAGCGAGAGAACCCACGAGACCCAGCACCAGCACCGGCGTGAGTACCGCTTTCATGTGGTCACTCCCTGGTTGAAGTGCGCGCGTTCCGCGCGCCGGCTGCGCCGTTCCAGCGACGCGCCGAGCACCGCGGCGATGAGACAGCCTAACACCGTCCCACCCATCTGAAACCCAAGCTGATATTCGAGCTGTATCCAGTGGCATTTGGGCGCGAAGATCGGACCGACCAGACGCCCGCATTTGTCCTGCCGGAACGCGAATCCCCAGCTCGCCGCCAGACCGAAGATCAGCGGCAACAGCGCGATGAAGAAATGTCGGAGTTGGAGCTTCATCGGCCACGCTCGATGTGCCAGCGATCCATAACGCGACCTCCTTCGATCACTACGTATTCGTCGAAGTGCGCCTCGGTCAGACAGGAGTGATTGGGAATGATCTCGATCTGCTGCCCGACCTTGAACTTCCCTTCGATCGCCGCGGGCGCCGCGGCGCGGATCACGCCGTGCTCCTGTGAGACGGACGCGACCGTGAGTTCCGGATGCTCCTTCACCGCGCCGAATGCCGTCTCGCGTCCCAGATGGGTGGGCCCGACATCCTTGGACAGCGACAGGGCGCCGGCATCGACGACGAAGTGCGATGCCCCTGGCTGGTGCGAAACCACCGTCGCCAGTACTGAGACCGCGACATCGCCCCATTCGCAACACCCGATCAGGACCATGGTCCGATCATAGAAGATGTAGTTCCCGGGCCGGGCTTCTGTGACGCCCGTCAAGTCTTTTACGGCCGCCATCGCGGGGGTCGAGCCTACGCTGACGCCACGGACGGGCAGGCCGTCCTTGCGCAGCAACTCCGCAAACCACGCCATCACCTGCCGTTCCTGCTCGGCGATCTGCGCCGCCTCATCCTTGTTCTGGGTGCGATACGCGTGACCCGAATGGCTGAGAATCCCGTCAAACGTGAGACCGCGCTCCCTCCCCAGTTCCCGCGCGACCTCGAGCGCGTAGCGGGAGGACGGGTCGACGCCGGCCCGGTGATAGCCGCAATCCACCTTGAGCAAGACATGCAGGCCACTGCCGGCCAGCGCTCTGGCGGTTTCGAGATCATCGAGAATCACGCGCAGCGTTGCGCCGTCTTGCGCGATGCGCTGCACGTGCGGAATGTGTGACGGGTCGAGCGGGAATGCCCACGTCAGGTCTGTGAAGCCGCCGCGGGCGAACGCTTGCGCTTCGAACAGCGTGGACACGGTGATGCCCTGTGCACCGTGCTCCCGCTGGCGGCGACCCAGCTCGAGACACTTGTGCGTCTTGATGTGCGGCCGCAAAGAGACACCGAGCTTCTCGGCGCGGCCCGCCATGTGCTTGAGGTTCCGCTCCATTGCGTCGTGGTGCAGCAGGAGCGCAGGGGTTTCGACGTCGATCATAGCACCTCGGCGTCTCGACTCCTCATCCGTCGATGCGGCGGCCCGTGACCTCCACCCGTTTCAGGCGCTCGATCCGACCCGACCCGCCCACGAACGCCGACGCAGCCCAGCTCGTGAGCCCGACGATGATGGCGCCGACCGTCGCCGACCATAGCCCCGCGATGTGAAATCCCGGAACGAGCCAGGCCACGAGTGCCAGCGAGATGCCGTTCACGATCAGAATAAACAACCCGAGCGTCAGCACCGTCAGCGGCAGGGTGAGTATGAGGATTATGGGACGAATGACGGCGTTGACGATGCCGAGGAGTAGCGCGGAAATGATCAGCGCACCGGTGCTGTCGAAAGCCATACCGACAAGGAGCTGATCGGCGACCCACAGACCGAGGGCGGTGATTAGCAGTCTGACAAGGAAGCCTCTCATCGAGCGGAAGATAACCGCTTGGCACGCCCGGCGACGAACCGCGCCGTCATTCCGGGACGAGCCTGCACGCCCAGCTTGGAGTCGAGCAGAATCGACCCGCTCATGGAATCGCGGCCCGCCCAGGCGAGGGACACGCCCGCGAACGGCCCGAGCTCCGCGGGCCACCCGCTGACGATGGCCTGCTCCGGTTGGCCGAACCAGCTGACCGCGAGCGTTTCGGCGTGAGGCCTGCGAAACACGATTTGGCCGCGGAACATACAATCGCCTCCGATGACTACCGTTGCGCTGTCGAGCACGATATCGCTCAGGCGGAAACGATCGCTCATTGCGGGCGCGTCGGGAAAGGTGAGCGTGTCTCCGCGGGCGACTACCCAGTGGCCCGCGTAGGGGAGGGAATAGCGGCGCAAGCGATCGAACTGATGGCCGGAGCAGGGGTTAGGAGGCCCCCCCCCGCATGCCGCGACGGCCAGCACCACGCCGCACGTCACGGCGCGCATTAGAACTCCGTTGTATCCCTCGCCACGGAATCGGCTTGCAACGCGCGCGCACTCGTCGAATCAGCCGCGTTCATGGCCCGTCCCACCGCGCGCGCGTTGGGGATCTTCGAATTCGCGAGGATGCTGTCTTTCTGACGCTCCGTGAGCGTATCGCGATTCACGGATTGGCTGGACTTGTCCGAGCCACACGCACCGAGGCAGCAAAGCGAAACGATCAGGAGAATCCATTTCATGGCTGGCAACTTTAACGAACGGACGTACACTTGCAACCCAACGTGCTCACCGGGAGATCACATGCGCCGTCTGTCGCCTGTCGCCGTGCTGTTGCTTTTGGTCGCCTGCCGCCCGTCGATCACCACCCGGCTCTCGGACGGGAAATGGGTCGATCTAACCTATCCATTCGACTCGACCACCATTTACTGGCCCACGGCACAGCCATTTCGCCTCACCGTAGTCTCGGCCCAGCGCATGCCCGGCGGCTATTATTACGCCGCCAACAACTTCACGGCGGCCGAACACGGCGGGACCCATCTCGACGCGCCGGTACACTTTATCGAAGGCAGGCATACCACCGACCAGATCCCCGTGTCGCAGCTGATGGGGCCCGCGTTCGTCATCGACGTCACCCATCAGGCCGACTCGAGTGCGGACTATCGCGTCCGTCCCGCCGACATCACCGCGTGGGAGAGCGCGCATGGCGCGATCCCGCCCGGCGCGATCGTGCTGATCCGCACGGGCTGGGGGAGCCGCTGGCCCGATCGCGCCCGTTACCTCGGCACGACCAAAACGGGCGCGGCCGCCGTCCCGGAGCTGCACTTCCCGGGTCTGGACCTGGATGCCGCGCGAGAACTGGTGCGACGCAAAGTGAACGCGGTGGGGATCGATTCACCCAGCATCGATTACGGCCAATCGAGCAACTACGGCGTTCACCGGCGGCTGTTCGCGTCGAACGTTCCGGCTTTCGAGAACGTAGCCAACATCGAGCAGCTGCCGGCGACGGGGGCGTACGTCATCGCGCTGCCCTTCAAGATCAAAGGCGGCAGCGGCGGGCCGCTGCGGATCGTGGCTCTGCTGCCTTAAGGAATCTTTGCACGGGCGCGTGATGCGGGGGTGGGTGGGGGTGGGGGGTGAGGTTAGGACGCGACACGCGAGGGCGCACGGCGGGCACGTCACGACGCTCGTGCAGTGACTCCCTACGACGTCGGCAGCCCCTTCCGGAGCACGTCCTCCATCACGTCGGCAAAGCGGTCGATCTCCGCCAGCGTTGTGTAGACATTCGGCGTGATCCGCAGGCAGTTGAATTCGGGGTGCGCGATCGGCGTGACGATGATGCGGTGCCGGTCGAACATGTAGCTGGCGAGCTTTCCGACGTCGAGCTGGCCGGGCGTGAACGAGGCGAGGCCGCATGACTGCACCGGGTCGTAGGGCGTCAAGATCTTCACCCCCGGTAGGCGCTCCAGCCGCTTGGCCCAGCGGTCGCGCAGGAAGCGCAGCCGAGCTGCCTTTCGCTCGGGGCCGATGCCGTCGAGAAAATCCAGTGCTTCGACGATCGCGTTGTGGTTGGCCGCGGGGTGCGTGCCGATCTCCTCGAACTTGCGCACGTTCTCGTTCATCTCGGGCGGGGCCGCCATCATCGGCCAGATCTTGGCGATCTTGGAGCGGCGGACGTACAGGAACCCCGTGCCGATCGGCGCCGTGAGCCACTTGTGGAGACTGGTGCCGTAGTAGTCGCAGTCCAGCTCGTCGCGCTTGAACGGGAAGTGCGCGTACGCGTGCGCCCCATCCACGATCACGTCGATGCCGCGCGCGCGGCCCAGCTGACAGATCTGCTTCACCGGAAAGATCTGCCCCGTCAGGTTCGTGATGTGACAGATGTGGATGACCTTGGTACGCGGCGTGATGGCGGCTTCGATGCGGCGCGCCAGATCGTCCTGCGAGGGTGGCGGCACGGGGAACGTGATCTGCTTCAGCACGATGCCGTCGCGCCGCTCGCGCTGCTTCCAGGTTGTAATCATACGCGGATAGTCCTGCGTAGTCGTCAGGACCTCGTCGCCGCGCTGCAGCGGTAAGCCGAGCTGCACGATCTCGAGCGCCTCGCTGGCATTCCGCGTGATCGCCATCTCCTCGGGATCGCAGCCAAAGTTCGCGGCCAACCGGCGCCGCACCGCCTCGATCTCGGGCTCGATCCATGCCCACATCGTGACTGCAGGCGCCTGGTTCGAGACGGCGAGATAGCGCTGGAAGGCGGCGTTCACGACGCGCGGCGAGGGTGCGACGCCGCCGTTGTTCAGGTTGATCATGCCGCGATCGATGTCGAAGGCGGCTTGGATCTCACGCCAGAAGTCCTCGTCCTGCGCGACGTCGGCGGGACTCTTGTCACCGATGTGTCGCGTCGCGGGGAGGATGCGCGACAGCGCGTCACTCTTGAGCGCGGGAAGTGTGGTCGTCGCGGCGAAAAGCGAACCGAGAAAGCGGCGGCGCGTGGTCATCAGTAGGTAATAAGGCAAAACCCCCCGCCCGGCCAGATCCGGACGGGGGGTGCCGAGCCAGCAACGATTAGAGGTGGGCGAACGTCGTGACGGGCAGGAACAGCCCCTCCAGCGCCGCCTGGAACCGCTCGAACGCGTCGAACAGATGGTCGAGCGCGGCGAGGTCGGCGGCGGTCAGCGGGTTACCGCCCGCGTCCTTCCATTGCGTCGCGGGATCGTGCGGGTTGCCGCTGATCGACGCCACGGGGTGGCCGCCCTGGTAGACGGTGACATTGACGATCGCGCTCTGGGTGGAGGTGTTGATCGTCACGTGGCCCACCACCTCGATCGTCTCCTGACCAGCCTGCACGAGCTGGAAGTCTGCGTCGATGACGAGGTTCGGATTACTGAACTCGACCGATTCCTTCACGATCACCGTGATCGCGGGGTTGTTGAGCGCGTACGTCGCATGCGCCGACGCGCTGGTCCCGTTGATCGTGAGCGTCTGGTCGAACGACAGCGTCTTGTTGGCGCTGCCGGCCTGGCCATTCGTGATTGAGCCACTCGCCGTCGCAGTCGCCGATGTCGGGCCGTTCTGCTGCAGCGAGATCGTGTAATCCACGTACGTCGGTGAACCGCCCACGCCCTTCACGAGCACCTGCACCTGCAGTTTCGTGGGCGTGCTTTGGTCGATGATGTCGAGCGTGCCGATCGCGGTGACCGGCTCGATGACCTGGTCGTTGAGGTCGACCGCGTAAAGCATGAAGCGGACGCCCGTGAGGCCGGCGACCGTGGCGCCTTGCCATCTGTACTGATGGAGCGTCGCGTCCCACTCGTACACGCGTCCGTACACCGAGTCGGGGATGACACGGCCCTGGGCCGCCGCGGCGCTCAGGTTCGGGAGCTCGGCCTGGAGCCGCCCCGCCTGCCGGAGACCGGGCAGGAGCATCTGGCTGCCGGAGCGTTGCAGCTGCGGCCGCATCGTCGCGACCAGGGGTGCGACCGGACCGAGAGCGGGCGCGGCCGCGACACTGAGGCTCAATGTGGCGGCTCCGAAGCTGCGGAACGCCTCGCCTTTGATGGCGGAATCAACGGACGACAGGTTAGCCGACAGCGCGACCGGATCCTTGAAATCGACTGGCGTAGCCGCCTCTTTGCACGCCGCCGCCGCCAGCCCGAGCAGAATCCCGGCACGAAGGAGCAACCGCATACTGCCTCCAAAGAGAAATTGTGGGGTCGAAACTGAATGCTGCACGCGCAGCGGCCGGAGGTGCTGTGACCTCCCGCACGGGTCGCCAGGCTAGGCGATCACGCCACCGCCGAGCAATCGATCGTTGGCGTCGTACAGCACGCCCGATTGCCCTGGCGCGATCGCCCGGACCGGCTCCGCGAGCCGGAGCGCGATGCGGCCGCCCGCATGCGCAGCAATCGTGCCGGGAACGGCACGCGCGCGATAGCGGCATTGCACCCACACCGCGTCACCTGGCGAGAGCGGATCGGCGAGCCAGTTGACCTCTTCGAGAGACAGGTCGTGTCCGAACAACTCCGCGCCGCGGCCGACGACGACCTCGCGAGTCTCCGGGCGGATCGCGACGACGTACAGCGGCTCTCGCGATCCGCCGGGCAGACCGCGGCGCTGGCCGACGGTGTAGCGCGCGAAGCCGTCGTGCTCGCCGATCACGGCGCCGCTGGTCGTGACGAGCGGGCCAGGGACGAGCGCGGGCGCGTCGGCGGGAAGATGTCGCTCCAGCACCGCTACGTAATCGTCGTCTGGGACGAAACAGATTTCGACGGATTCCTGCTTGTCGGCGGTCACCAACCCCAGACGCCGGGCGACGGCTCGGGTTTGCTGCTTGGTGAGATCGCCCACGGGCGTGAGCATGCGGCGGACCACCACGCCATTGATTCCCCACAAGAAGTACGACTGATCCTTCTGCCGGTCGCGGCCGCGAAACAGCGCGCCGCCGTGCGCAATGGCGTAGTGCCCGGTCGCAATCGCATCGCAGTCAAGTGCATCCGCGTGGTAGAGGAAGTCGCGGAACTTGGTGAATGAGTTACAGCGCACGCAGGGAATCGGCGTCCGCCCGCGCGCGTACTCGGACACGAAATTGTCGATCACGTCGTGCCCGAACCGGTCCTCGAGATTGAGGACGTAGTGCGGAATGCCGAGCTTGTGCGCGACCAGCTTCGCGTCGGTGATCGAGTCGAGCGAGCAGCAGGGACGGTCGGGAACGGTGTCGCCGTAACAGAACAGCTTCATCGTCGCGCCGATGACGTCGTGCCCCTGCTCGACGAGCAGCGCCGCGGCGACCGAGGAATCGACGCCGCCCGACATCGCGACCAGGACTCTCATCGGTGCAGGACGGCGGAGAGTGACCGCACCTTCTCGACGATCCGTGGGAGCGCCGCGGTCACCGCTTCCACGTCCTCCATCGTGCTGTCCTTCCCGAAGGAGAACCGCAGCGCGGCCACGCCCAACTCGCGCGGCACGCCCATCGCCGTGAGCACATGCGACGGCTCGACGGCCCCTGTGCTGCAGGCCGATCCCGATGAGCACGCGATTCCGGCAAGGTCGAGGTGCATCAGCAGCGCTTCGCTGTCGGTCCCGGGAATCGATACGTTCGAGATGTGCGGCGCGCGCTCGCCCTGCCAGCCGTTGATCACGGCATCAGGTACGATCGCGAGCACACGGCGCTCCAGCTCGTCGCGCAGCTCGCCCAGCCGCGTCGCCAAGTCCTGCTGCTCGTCGGCAGCCAGGCGGGCCGCGACACCCAACCCGATGATGCCGGGCACATTCTCGGTCCCCGGCCGAATCCCGAATTGCTGGCCGCCGCCGTGGATGATCGCCTCCACCGCCTTGCGGTCGCGGACGATGAGCGCCCCCACGCCCTTGGGAGCGCCGATCTTGTGGCCGGAAATGGTGAGGAGAGTGCAGGTGACGTCGCGGAGCGACACCGGAACCTTGCCGAACGCCTGGACTGCGTCGGAGTGAAACAAGACGCCCGTGTCGCAACATCGCGTGGCCAGCTCCGCGACGGGCTGCACCGTGCCGACTTCATTGTTTACCCACATCACACTCACGATTGCGACGCCGCGCTCGAGGGCGTTGTCGAGAGCCCCGCGCTCAACCTGCCCCGACGCTGTCACCGGAAGAATGACTTCCTCACCACCCAGATGCCGGACCGCGTGCGCCGCCGCGAGTGCCGCCTTGTGCTCGGCTGCGGAGACGGCGACCCGGAACGGGCCGCCGCGATCGCGCGCCGCGAGCGCAGCGCCGATAATCGCGAGGTTGTCGGCTTCCGTGCCGCCCGAGGTGAACACCACCTGATTCGGTTCGGCACCGACAGCGGTGGCGACCGCGCGCTTCGCCGCTTCGATTCCCGCGCGCGCCGCACGCCCGAACCGGTGGGCGGACGAGGGGTTGCCGAAGGCTTCCTTCCCGAGATAGGGAAGCATCGCCTCCAGGACCTCCGGCCGCACCGGAGTCGTCGCGGCGTTGTCGAGATAGGTGACGCGCTTGGTCATGGAAGCCGCAATCTACCAACTAGATGGACTGCACGCCAAGCTGCAGCACGTCATCCACTTCCTGGGTCTCGGCGGTATAGAAGGGCTCCCCGTAGCGCCGCCGGATGAGGGAGCCGTAGTGCGCGGACTGCACGCGGATCAGCTCGTACAGGTCTTGGCCCGTCGGGTGGATTTCCCCGGCGGCCTTCGCGCCGGTGAACTGTGACGCGTAGCAGCGAATCGCCTCCATCTTCGTCTCGAACAGGTCCGAGATGTCCACGACGAACGTCGGCTTCACCGGATCTTCGCGATAGGCGAGCGCATACAGCAGCTTGTACGGCCGGTGCGCTTCGCCGCCCTTTCCCGGCTCGTACTTGGCGAGTCCGGCGAGATAACAGGCGTCGCGTCCCAGCTCCGAGGCAATCCGGTGATCCGGATGCCGTCCAACGGCGAACGGCAGGATCACCACGCGGGGCCTCGTGCGTCGAATGAGCTCGACGATTTTCCCTCTCGACGCCTCATTGTTTTCGAGGTGTGCGTCCCGCATACCGGCGTTGAGCCGCAGGGCGACGCCCAGGGTTTTGGCGGCGCGCTCCGCTTCCGCCGCCCGCGTCGCGGCATCGCCGCGCGTTCCCATTTCGCCCTGAGTGAGGTCGAGGATCCCCACGCGGTGACCGGCGCGCGCCGCTTTGGCGAGTGTGCCGCCGCAGGTGAGCTCCACATCGTCGCGATGCGCGGCGATCGCGAGGAGATCGACGTGCTCACTCATACCGAAGCGCTTCCACCGGATCCAGTCTGGCAGCTCGTGCCGCGGGCGCGATGCCGAACACCAGACCGACCAGGATCGACGCGGCGGTGGCAATCGCGGCTGGCACGACGGGAATCGAGGTGCTGAACGCGAGCAGCCGCTTCAGCACTTCGCCGACGCCCACTCCTAGCGCGATGCCGATGATCCCGCCCAGCAACGTCAGCGTTGCCGCTTCCACTAGGAATTGCCATAGGATGGCGCGGCGTGTGGCGCCGAGCGCCTTGCGCAGACCGATTTCGCGGGTGCGGCTCGTCACCGACACCATCATGATCGCCATCACGCCGATCCCTCCCACCATCAAGGCGATGCTGGAGAGCACGAGCATCACGAAGAAGAACACGAAGGTCAGGCTGTCGAAGATACTGAGGACTTGATCGGACGTGAGTAGATCGAATGTGTTGGGGTCGCCGACGCGCAGGCTGCGCAGCCGCCGCAGGGTCACCGTTGCGGCATCCATGGCGCGGGTGACGCTGACCTCGGGCTTCGGCTTCACGAGAATGATCAGGCTGTTCCACTCGTCGATGATGAAGCTGCGGCGCGCGGATTCGAACGGCACCACCGCGGCGATCTCGGGCGTCCCCGGCACCTCGAAGATATTCGTGGGTCGTTGCCAGACCCCGATCACTCGGAACGGGTGCCCGCCGATCCGTACGACGCGGCCGAGCGGGTTGACCGCACCGAACAGTCGATCGATCGTCCGCTGCTCGACGATCGCGATGGGCTCACCACCGCGCAGCTCTGCCGCAGTGAACGCGCGGCCGGAGGTGACGCCGCCGCCGAGGATTTCCATAAACCGGTCATCGGCGCCGAACACGCCGAGGATGCGGGTGTGGTTGCCGCCATACTCGAACCGCTGGAAGACCTGTGTCCAGATCGCCGCATAGTGAATTTCGGGGAGGCGAGCGATCGCCTCGGCATCCTGGGGGAGCAATTTGGGCCGGATGCGCACCTCGCGTGGCACCGCGTCGGGATTCACGCCGGTGGTGGAGAAATAGCGCAGCACGCGGAACGTCGTCGGACCGACGACCTCGAGGGTGTTGACGATCTGTTCGCGGAAGCCGGCCACGATGGAGGCCATCGCCATGACCGTGGCGATGCCGATCACGACGCCGAGCACCGTGAGCGCCGAGCGCAGCTTGTTGGCGCGCAGCTGATCGAGGGCGATGCGCCAACCCTCACGGACCGAGTGCAGCTTCATCTATTCCTGGCGGAGTGCTTCGATTGGATCGAGGCGCGACGCGCGATGCGCGGGATACACGCCGAACGCCACCCCCACGACGATGCCGAGCAGCAGCGCAATGCCGATGGACCATGCCGTGACGCGTGCCGGTAGCGGCGACAGGACCTGCACGAGTCCGGCCAGCCCGGCACCGACGCCGAGGCCGGCGATTCCACCGAGCACCGAGAGCGTGAGCGCCTCGGCGAAGAACTGGCGCCGGATGTCCCGCCGGGCGGCCCCCAGCGCCTTGCGAATCCCGATTTCGCGCGTGCGCTCGGTAACACTCATGAGCATGATGTTCATGATGACGATGCCACCCACGACGATGCCGATGACCACTACGGCAGGGACGACGGTGAAAATGACGCGCGTGAGCTTAGCCCAGAACGCGATCAGCCCTTCTCCGGTGTCGATCGTGAAGTCGTTGTCCGCCCCCGGCCGCAGCCGGTGCGCGATGCGCATCGCCTCCTCGGCACGCAGCATCGCGGGCGCGACGCCGTCTGCCGTCGACATCTTCACCGAGATCACCATCGTCTGGCGGCGCCCGAACATCGACTCGAACGTGGTGAGTGGAAGCATCACGAAACCATCCCACGACTGGCCCAGCACCGTGCCCTTCTTCGCGATCACGCCTTTCACGACCAGCTGAACCCCGTGGACCCGGATCGTCCGGCCAATGGCTGCCTCGATATTCCCGAACAGCTTGTCGGCGACATCGTAGCCGAGCACCGCGACGTAGCGCCGCTGCTGGAGATCGATGTCGGTGAGCGCCGCGCCTGCGGCGAACGCGTAGTCCTGCACGATCACGTAGGGTGCGGTCACGCCGAAGATGAAGACGTCGCCAGTCGTGCGGTTACGCCACTGCACGTCCGCCATCGGCGTCGGCCACCCCGACTGCAGGGCGATGGCTTCGGCATCGGGCACAGCGCGCGCGATGAAGCCGACGTCTTCGGGCGCAATGATCGGCCGGCGCTGGATCTGTTTCCACGCCTCGTCGTCGATGAATCCCACCTGAATCGGATCGCGGCGGATCTGAAATGCGTTGACGCCCACGATCGCGCCCGCCAGCCGCTCGCGCACGTACGCGTTCATCCCCTGGATGACGGCGACGACGGCCACGAGGAACGCGACGGAGACGATGATGCCGAGCAACGTGAAAAAGGACCGGAGCTTGTGACTCCAGACGGTCTGGAGGGCGAGGCGCACGGCTTCGAAGAGGGGCACGGCTGGAAACTACCGCATTACTCGTATCGCAACGCCTCTACTGGATCGAGGCGCGCGGCTTTACTCGCAGGGTAGATCCCAAACAGCAATCCTGTGACCGCCGCGGCAGTGAGCGCCAGGATGATCGAGCCAAGCGGCACATAGGCCGGTACGGGCGTAAAGCTGTGCAGCATGATCGCGATGACCCAGCCCAACACCATCCCGACGACGCCGCCGACGAGTGTGAGCGTCGCCGCCTCGACCAGAAACTGCCACATGACTTCGCGACGCGTCGCGCCCAGCGCCTTCCGCACCCCGATCTCGCGCGTGCGCTCGGTCACGGAAATCATCATGATCGCGACGACGCCGATGCCGCCCACCATCAAGCCGACCATCGACAGCGCGACCATCAGCACGCGCGCGACCAGCGTGAAGCTGTTGATAGCCTGGACGTACACTTCCTGCGTGATCGCGTCGAAGTTGTTCTTCTGGCCGGGCCTGAGCCCGCGCATCGTTCGCATCGCCATCGTCACGTCGTCGATCGCGCGCTCCAGCGATACGGAATCCTGCGGCACGACGAACAGGTCCATCCACCCGGGCCAATACTGAAGGTCCTTCCGAAATGTCCCGTGCGGGATCATCACTTCCGGACGGTCAGCGTCGCCAAACAGACGGGGCGGCGGCTCGTAGATGCCCACGACGTCGTAGGGCAGGCCGCCGATCTTGATCCGCCGGTTCATCGGGTCGCGCTGGGCGAACAGGTTCTCCGCCAGTTTGGTGTTGATGACGGCGACGTGGGCGTTCGCGGCATCCTCGAGGTGCGTGAACGGCCGGCCCGGATTGATGTGGCCGCCCTCGATCTTGGGCCAGTCGGCGTTGCGGCCCCGAATGGCGGTGGCGGCGAAGCGGTGGCCTTCGAACTCGATATCCGCCGACGTGTACTCGTCCACTACGACGAACGCGATCGTGGGCAATTCCGCCAGCCGGTTCGCTTCCTCGACGGTGATCGGCGGCCGCCGCCGCCACGGATTCGGGTCTTCGGGATCCCGGTCGTTCTGTCCACCCCAGTACCGCCCCACCCAGAACGTTTTCGGCCCCAGCGAGGCGAGCATATCGGAAATGCCCTTGTTGAAGCCGCTGATCATGGCGCCAATGACCATGACCACGGTGACGCCGATGGCTACGCCCAGGATCGTGAGCGCCGCGCGCATCTTGTGAGCGCGGAGCGACGTGAGGGCAATGCCGACGCCCTCGAACAGTGCGGTCATGCGCTATTCCTGCCGCAGCGCGGTAATCGGGTCGAGCCGCGCCGCGCGGCTGGCCGGGTACACGCCGGCGACGACTCCAACACCGGCGCCCATGATGACGCCCAGCACGACCGACATGGGCGATACGCTCGCGGGGAGCGGGGACAGCTTATCGATCGCCAGTGTGAGCGCGATCCCCGCGAGGATGCCGAAGCTGGCGCCGACTGTGGCGATCGCCGTGGACTCCGCGAGGAACTGGCTCAGCACGTCGCGGCGCCGCGCGCCCAGCGACTTGCGCAGCCCGATTTCGCGCGTGCGTTCGGCGACCGCCATCAGCATGATGTTCATGATCACGATGCCGCCGATGACGAGCGACACGAGAACCACGCCGGGCAGGACGATGACGAGAATGCGGCTGATGCCCGCCCAGAACTGTTGCACGCCCTCCGACGTGTCGAGCACAAAATTGTTGTCCTGCTTGGGCCGCAGGTGACGGCGGCTGCGCATGATGCCCTCGGCCTGCGACATCGCTTCGCGCATCTCGGGATCGGAGCGCGCTTTGACCAGAAACGCGTCGAGGATGCCGGGCGGATTCACGAGATTCTGCGCCGGTGACAGCGCCGGCACGACGACGAACCGGTCGAGAGGGAATCCCAGGATGCTGCCTTGCCGCTCCACCACGCCGACGACGCGATAGGGTACGCCGCCGATCCTCACGTTCCGCCCCAGCGGTGAGCGGTCGACGAACAGGCGTTTGGCGACCGCGTCGCCCAGGACGACGATCGGCGCGCCGGAGCGGTTCTCCTCGGCCGTGAACGGGCGGCCCGCGGCGATCTTGAGGTTCTTGATGTCGAAATAGCGCTCGCTCGCCGCCGTCAGTTCGATGTCCCGCGCTTCCTTGTTGTTGTAGGACACCGTGACGTGTTCGCTCGACTGCCACGCCGTGACCACCGGGACCGTGAGCCCCTCATTGATCGCCTCCGCATCGCTGAAGCGGATGCGAGGACGCCGCTGCCACGCCCGCCACACGGAATCCGGGACGTTGGGTGTGAACACCGGCCGGCGCCGCAGCTGGAAGGTGTTTACTCCGAAGATCGTCTGCGCGAATTTCTCGGTCATGTAGCGGTTCACGCCGTTGACGATGGACCACGCGCCGATCAATGAAGCGACGCCGATGAAGACGCCGAGCAGCGAGAAGCCGCTCTTCAGCTTCTGCGCGCGGATTGTCTGAATCGCGAGCAGGAACGCCTCGAAAAACGGCACTTCAGGCCGCCCGGGCCTGGTCGGTGGCCACCACGCCGTCGCGCAGTGTGATCACCCGCGCGGCATGTGCCGCGATATCGTGCTCGTGTGTGACCATCACCACGGTCTGGCCCTGGCGGTGCAGCTCCGCGAAGACGTCCATGATCTCGGAGCTGGTCGTGGAGTCGAGGTTCCCCGTGGGCTCGTCGGCGAGCAGAATGCTGGGCTCGTTCACGAGCGCACGCGCGATGGCGACGCGCTGGCGCTGGCCGCCCGACAGCTCGTTGGGCCGGTGGTCCATGCGGTCGCCCAGGCCAACGCGCTCGAGGGCCTGCGCCGCACGGTTCCGGCGGTTGCGCGTCGAGAAGCCGGCGTAGATCAGCGGCAACTCGACGTTGTGCAGCGCGTCGGCGCGCGGCAGCAGGTTGAACGTCTGGAAGACAAACCCGATTTCCTTGTTGCGAATGCGGGCCAGCTCATCGTCGGCCAGATCGCTCACCTTCTGTCCGTTGAGCCAGTATTCTCCGCTCGTCGGCGTGTCGAGGCAGCCGATGAGATTCATCAGGGTGGACTTCCCCGATCCCGATGGCCCCATGACCGCCACGTACTCGTTCTTCTGGATCTGCACACTCACCCCGCGCAGCGCCCGCACGAGCTCGGAGCCCATGTCGTACTCGCGCGTTAGCTTGTGCGCCAGGATGATGACGTCGGGGCGCGGCGTATCACCCGTGCGAAACAGCTGGACGGTACTCACGAGCGGCGCCGGCTGGTTGTATCGCCGGACTCCCGGCTCGGACGCACCCGCGCGCCTTCCTTCAGATCGCGGATCGCTTGATACGGTCCCGCGACGATCGTGTCGCCCTGATGCACGCCCTCGACGACCTCGAAGTGCTCCTCACCCGCAATGCCCACTTTTACGGGATGGAACGTCGCCACGCCGTTGTGGATGAGGAACACGCCCTCCGCTTCCTTCTTATTGCCCGCACGCGCGCCACGACGGTTCGTGTCTGCCCGTGCCGGTGTCGCGGCCTCGGCAGTCCCGCGGGACGGCCGCTGCTCCGTCGAAATCGGCGTGTTCTCGCGCACGGTCAGCGCAATGATCGGAATAGCCAGCGCCTGCTTGCGGGTGTCCGTCACGATCCGCGCGGTGGCCGAGAGATCGGGACGCACCTCGGAGGGCGGATTGGCCAGCGTGATCTCGACCTGGTAGTCCACCGCGCGGTCGTTCTGGCCCGCGGCGGCGGACGCCGCCGTCAGGATCGCGCTGTTGGAGATCTTGGTGACGCGGCCGACGAACGTCGTGTCGGGGAAGGCGTCGATCGTGACCTCGACCGAATCGCCCATATGCAGCCGCACGACGTCGGTCTCATCGACTTGCACCTTGGTCTGGATGACCGAGAGATCCGAGATCGTGAGCAACAAACCGGTCTCGCGCGAGAACGTTCCGGGCACCGCGACCTCGCCCTCCTCGACGGCGAGCCGGGTGACGCGCCCCGGCATGGGGGCGACGAGATGGGTCTTCGCGAGCTGGTCCCGGGCCTCCTGCAGCCCGGCGCGCGACTGCTCCACGAGGTGTTGCGACGCCGTCAGGTTTGCCTCGGCGATATCGAACGCCGTTTGTGCCTGCTCGAGCTGCTCCTGAGAGATGAGGTTCGGGTTCTGCTCGCGCAGCTCCTTCGTGCGCTTCAGCGCCCGTTGGGATTGGTCGCGCGTGGCGCGCGCCTGCACGGCGCCGGCTTCAGCCGACGACATCGCCGCGTTGGCGCGCTGCATGTTCGCCTGATAGATCGTGGGATCGATCTGCAGCAGGAACTGCCCTTTCTGGACGAAATCGCCTTCGCGCACGGCGATCCGCGTAATGCGGCCCGTGATGTCGGCGCTGATGTCCACTTTCTTCTTGGGCTGAATCTTCCCGCTAGCGGTGACGGCGGCGACGAGGTCGCGGCGTCCGACCTGCTCGAACCGCACCTCGATACCCTTCTCCCTCTTGGCGCTGGCACTCACCATCACCAGGATGATCAGGAGAACGGCCCCGCCGCCTCCCAACAGCACCTTATTCCGCTTAGACATGGCGGCTCGATCCTCTCGGTTAACGCAAGCTGCGGCCGACGGCTGCTTCCAACGCCGCCAGGGCCTTGTGATAGTCGTACGTCGCGTTCACTGCGTCGCTCTCGGCACGGAGCGCGGCGACCTGCGCGTCCAGCAGCTCGAAGAACGTTCCCGACCCGACGCGGTAGCGCTCGGTGGCAAGCTGGAGCTGCTCGCGGGCCGCGGTACGATTCGTGTCCTGCAAGCCGACGGTCCGGAACGCGGTCTGCAACGACAAGAAGGCCTGGCTCACCTCGGTCTGCACGGCCAGGCCGCGCGCCCGCACCGATTCTTCGAGGTTACCGTGCTGCGCGCGCGCGTTCGAGACACTGAGCTCGCGCGCAAAATTGTTGAAGATCGGGAGCGTCACCGTCAGACGCGCCTGGAACGGCTGCCGGGTGAACTGGAACGGGAAGACGGAATTCCGACTCCGCAGCGCCTGCTCGTTGGACGCACCCCAGATGAAGCCGCTGCAATCGTTGGGCGGCAGTCCCGCGTTGGCGCGGATCTTGTTGTTGTCCTGGCATTGCGAGTACTCGGTTGCGAACGCGGCCTGCTGACTGAAGATGATCGGGTCGACGTTGGTGAACTGCTGCGTGAAGCCCGACCATCCCGCGGAGAGCGACAGTCCTGGTCCGTAGCTGGACGTCGCCGCGCGCACGTTCCACGCAGCCGCGCCCTCGCGCGCCCGCAAGGCCTTGAGCGCGGGGTTCTGCTGCTCGGCCATCGTGAGCAGATCGGCGAGCTGCCAGAGCGGCGCCTGCACACTGAACGAGTCGGTGAGCTGCACCGCCGCGACGTCGATCGGCGGCATTACGCCCATCTGCTCGAACAGCCGCAGCTTCTCGACGTTGACGAGCGTCTGGGCGCGAAGCAGACCCACTTCCGCCTGCCCACGGGCGACTTGAGCCTGGCGCACGTCGATCAGCGTCGCTTGCCCGACGCTGTAGCGTGCCTGCGCGAGCTTCAAGAACTCTTCGTTGCGCTGCAGCGTCTTCTGCGCGAGGTCAGCCTGCGCGCGCGCCTGGAGCACCGTCAGGTACTGCTGCTTGATGCCGGTGATGAGCGCGTTCTCCGCTCCGGCGACGTCGGCATCGACGGCGCGCTGCTGGGCTTTCGCGAGTCCCGGTTGGGACAGCGTGGAGCCCGACAACTGCCATGACAGTCCAACATCATAGAATGAAGAGACCGTCGAGACCGATTGCGAAAAGCTCTGCGCCAGGAATGTCTGAGACCCGGGGCCCGTGTAGCTCATTCCGCCCGAAGCGGTGATCGACGGGATCAACAGGCTGGAATAGGCGCCGCGGACGCCCCAAGCCGCCGGTCCGCGATTGTTCTGGGCCTGCCGGTACGCGGGGTTCCTTTCACGCGCGACGGCGATGGCGTCGCTGAGCGACAGACCCGCCGTCGTGACCGGCTTCGTGGGAGTTGTGGGCTGCTGAGCAACCGCAACGGCGGCGGGGCCTAGCAGAAGGCCTGCCACGAGCAACACCTGTTTCATGGTCGTCCTTGAAAAGTATGTCGTGAGGTCGAAGCGCCCTACGCGCGAGTACCTACAGCGGTTTCGGCCTGCGACAGGAACCTAGTCGGGACGACTAGAGCAGCAAGGTCAACTGCCGGCCAGACGCTCGGCGCTGAGGTGTCGGGAGGGGATTTCGACTTTCATGAGGCGGCCGGATTCATCGAGCCAGAGACTGACCGCGTCCTGACCCTCCCCACCAACGGTGATGTGCCGCAGGCGGGCAGGGTCTCTGTTCAGAGTGGTCGAAGCAACTCCGAGGTCACGGATCTGGACAGCTTGGCGACGGAGCCCCCGGGGAAAGATGGCCGTAAGCGACGTGGGGTCAGAGGAGGCGCGCCACGCCGCGAAGACGTATGGCGCAAAGACCGAGTCGTCGAGCACCACCGCTCGCGGCCCGGTGGGGAATTCCCGCGCGCGCTCCGTTGCGCGGGCCACCAGCCGGACGGTGAACCGTCCCCGGCCCAGCTCGCCGAGTATGCGCGATGGCTGCCGCGGATCGGCGACGTCGTACTGCAACGTCGCGGGCATCGTGTCGCTGTTCACTTCGAGAATGGGGGCGAGCACGATGACGGGCCGCGCGCGATCGTAGCGAATCGTCGTGGCCAGCGTCCAGCCGTGGTTGCCGCGCGACAACCGTCCGTGGCTCAGACGAAACGACTCGCGCGCGACTTCGAGCGTGTCCACACGCACGACGAGGACTCCCTCGTCCATTGTCGTCCCCGCGCCACCTTGGAGCAGCGCAAGGGCAAAAAGACACGCGGTCAGGCTGCTACCGCTCCCAAAACTCGCGTCGCGATACGGTCATGAATCATCTTATACAGGCGCGCGCCCTTTTCGGCTGACGCGAGGCTTGGCCGCCCCACGGAACCGGGGGAAAGGGCGGGGACGGGTCCGGCAGCGCGCCGCCGGTAACTCTCGACCTGACGCTCGGTCAGGGGGTAGTCCTGAGCGAGCTCCATGCGGACCAGCTCGGGCGCCAGGTGCAGCATAAGCGAGGTGTCGAGCTCTCCGCCGTGCGTGGGGCCACCGGGGTCCTCGAGATAGTCGGTGAAGTCGAGCGCAAAGACGTCTACGGTGAACACGCGAGCCCGCCGCGTGCGCAGGGTCGAAAGGGCTTCCTGGTGGGGGTCGTGTCCGTGCGCGGTAAGAATAATGAAAGTGTCGACGCCGCACTCCTCCCAGGAGCCGAGCAGATCGTTCATCCAGCGGTGCAGCGTCTTGCGGCGCACCGCGGCGTTGCCGGGGTAGGGTCGTTTCGTGGCGGTGTTGACGCCGTACGGGATCGTGGGCGCGCGCAGGATGCCAAAGCTCGCGGAAAGATCATCGGCGAGCCGCTCGACGATTAACGTATCACAGCCCAGGGGGAGATGAGGTCCGTGCTGTTCGCAGGTGCCCACGGGCACCAACAATCGTGAGTCGCGCGCGAGGGCGGCGCGCACCGTGTCGGGGGTGAGAACGCTCAGGTGCAGCGGCAAGCTCACGTCGTAATCGCCGGTTGTTTCGCGAGTCTCGCGACGGCCGAGTGGCTGCGCGGCGACGCGGTGGCGTGGGCCGCGCTCGCCGGCGCCGCGGGGCTCGTGGCCGTCGCGCTGGCCGTCAGGCCGCCCGGTCCGCGGCACAGGATGAGTGTCGCGGCAGCGGTGGCGAGCTTGTTGCTTGGCGTCGTGCTGGGCGTCGGCGCGTTCCGCATCTGGCGCATCGAATGTTGCTGGCCCGCGTTGCGCGAGCAGCGCGTGACCGCTGCCTCGCGATCGTTGCAGGTCTCGCTCGGCCAGGCGATCGCTGAAGCGCGTCGGCTCGCCGAACGTGGGGCGACGGCGGCGCCGCTGCCTCGCGAGGCCGTGTTCGATCGACTCGACGGCGCTATAGAGTCAGGCCCGGCGATCGAGCGCGGTGCCGCGGTGATCCAGGGTGGGAGCGACGAGCCCACCGTCGTCGCCTGGGCGGGACGCCACCGCACCCTCCCAGCGGCGCAAGACACGACCGAGCTGCAAGCGGTCATGACTCCATTCTACGCCGTGCTCGAGGCGCGGCGCCAGACAGTGACAGCAACGTCGGTCGGCAGCGTGCTGTTGTCGGCCACACCGGCCATCGCGGACGGCGATCACAGCCTCGCCGCGGCGTTCGCGCGCGCGCACGGCGTGTCGCTGCGCCTGTTCCCCGCGGGGCAGGGGCCGCGCGACTCGAGCGTGTTCGAGATCTGTACGCCGCGTACGCCACCGTCGCAGGCGTGCGCAGCCGGAGACACCATGTTCTCCGTGCAGACGATCCCGCCCTCGCAAGGTGACGCGAAGCTCGCCGCGCTGACGGATACGGCGTGGCTGGCGCGGCTCGGTCTGGTCCTCTTGCTCGCGGTATTGCTCGCGGCCGGGCCGCCTGGCCGCTGGCGCTGGGGTGTGCTCGCCGTCGCGGCATGGACGCTGTTGCGCGCGCCCGTCGGGCCGGCGGCGCTGTTTTCTCCCGCGACGTTTTATCGGCCGATCGCCGGAGTCGTCGGCACGTCGGCGGGATCGCTGCTCGTTTTTGGCGTGCTCTTGCTGGTAGGCGCTGGGTCGCTCTGGCGACGTGGTCTGAAGCGAACCTGGTGGGGCATGCTTGGCGCTGCGCTGTTGATCCTCGCCGCGCCCTACGTCGTGCGCTACTTCGGCCGCGGCATCGCTCCTCCCGCGAACGGCGTCAGCCTCGAGCTGTGGCTGTCGTGGCAAGCCGCGCTCGCCGTCACGGCGATGGCGTTCATTCTGATGGCGGCCGCGTTGGTGCGCGGCACGAGGGAACCGGAACGCGTCTCCTGGGCGCTCCCCGCCGCGTGCGGCTGGGGTGCGCTGGCGGCGATCGGCGGCCTGTGGCTGTGGAGTCCGCACGGCGCCTGGCCGGAGTGGTACACATTTCTGTGGCTCCCCGCGCTTGTCTGGGCGATCCTGCCGGCGCCGCGGCGCTGGGCGCTCGTCGGGATGGCGGTCGTCGCGGGCACGGCGGCCGCGCTGATCGCCTGGGGTGCGGCGGTCGAGGGACGGCTGTCGCTCGCCAGCCGCGACGCGCTCCGGCTCGGTCACGAAGGCGACCCCGTCGCCGTCGCCTTGCTCGAGCGGCTCAGCCAGCAGGTCACCGACCCCGCACACCCGCCGCCCCGGACCGCGGGCGATCTGTATGCGTTGTGGGTGGGCTCGCCGCTCGTTACGGAAGACTATCCCGCGATGCTGGAGCTCTGGGGTGCGGGGCCGGAGGGACGGCCGCTCGCGGAGCTGAAGCTCGCGCAGCTCGATCTCAAGCCTGAGCGGCTGTCGGCGCTCGCACGCACAGCACCAGATGGTCCCTGCATCGAACGATTGCCTGGAGTGCCCGGCATCCACTATGTCCTGGTTGTCCCGCTCGACAACGGCACGGTCCTCACCGTGGGGGTCGGCCCGCGTACGCGGCTGCTGCCACCCAACCGCGTGGCGCGATTCCTCCGCGGCGATCCCGGCGTGGAACCGCCGTACACGATCACGCTGTCGCTGCCGAGCCAAGCATCCGCCATCGGCGAGGGGGTGGAATGGCGACGCGAAGGATGGACGGTGCGCGGCGAACGGCAAGTCGATTTGCCCCGAGGAGCCCGGCACGTGCACCTGCGCGTTGCGCTCGGCGGCCCATGGTGGCTGCTGGTTCGCGCCATTCTCGTCGTGGCACTCGATGTGGCGCTCCTGGCCGGCGTGTGGCTGTTCGGACTCGTCGTCGCTGAGGGCTGGCGCGCCCGCCTGCCGGCGCTGGTCACGACGCTGCGCACGAGCTATCGCGCCCAGCTCACGTCGGTGTTGGTCGCCTTCTTTGTCCTTCCGGTGCTCGGGTTCGCGGCGTGGAGTTTTGCGCGGCTCGCCGACGAGGCGCGTCGCTCGGGTGATCTACTCATTCGCCAGACCCTCCGCGACGCCGCGGGCGGCGCCGAAACCGTCGCCGGAGAACGGCCGGACACGATCGGGCGTTCGCTTGTCGAGCTGGGGCGCCGGCTCGACGCGGAGCTGTGGCTGTACCGCCGGGGTGTGCTGGTCGCGACCAGCTCGCCCGTGATGGCGGAGCTCGGTCTGGTGGACCCCTTTCTCGCCCCCGCCGCCTTCCGCGCGACGCTCGAGGACGAGCTCGAGCTGACCATGGACGCGCGGACGGCGGGTCGCCCCACGCGGATCGGATACCTCGTCGTCGCACCGGGGTCGCCGGGGGAGCAAGCCGTGCTCGCGGTACCACAGCTGCTCGATGATGAGCGTGTGCACCAGCAGCAGGAGGATTTGGCGCTCGCGCTTGTCCTCGGAACCGTCGTCGGACTCGTCGCCGCGATCTATCTCGCCGGTCTCGCGGCGCGGCGGCTCGGAAAACCGGTCGCCGCGTTGCGCGAGGCAGCCATCGCGGTAGGGCGGGGCAGTGAGCCGCCGGCCTTCCCGCCGGGCACGCCGCGGGAGTTCGAGCCAGTCCTCAGTGCCTTCGACCGGATGGCCACCGATGTGCGCCGCAGCCAGGCGGCACTCGAGGAGGCGCGGCAGCGTACGGCGCGCGTGCTGGCCAACGTCGCCACCGGTGTAATCGCGGTAGACGAGGGGCTCCGCGTCACTATGGCGAACCCGCGCGCGTCCGAGCTCGTCCTGGGAGGGACCGAGACCCTGGCCCCCGGCAACGTGCTGCCCCAGGCGACGACCGCCGGATGGGCGCCCGTCTGGCAAGCGGTCGCTGGATTCATTGCCGAGAACCGCGACCTGATTCAGGAACGCGAGTTCGAAGTTGACGGGCGGCAGATTCGCGTGCAGCTCGCGCTGCTCGGCGCGGCGCCCGACGGGTGCGTGATCGCCCTCGATGATGCCACGGCACTGACGCGCGCTGCCCGCGTACTCGCCTGGGGTGAGATGGCGCGCCAGGTGGCGCACGAAATCAAGAATCCGCTCACGCCGATTCGACTCGGCATTCAGCATTTGCAACGGGTTCGCGGGAAAGGCCAATCCACGACCTTCGAGGCAACGCTCAAGGAAACCTCAGAGCGCATTCTGGCGGAAATCGACCGGCTGGATGGCATCGCGCGGGCGTTTTCGCGTTTCGGAGCGCCATCGGGCGCCGAGCAGCTGCCGCTCGAGCCCGTCGACCTCGTGGCGACCGCACGCGAAGTCGTGCAGCTCTACGATCTCGGCTCGGCGGCGCGGTTCGAGGTGCGCGCGAGCAATGGCACTCCCCCTCCGGCGCTGGCGCGCAAAGATGAAGTGAAAGAAGTGCTGGTGAACCTGCTGGAGAACGCCCGCAATGCCGACGCGAAGCGGGTGACGGTCCAGGTGGCGGCGAGCGGCCGGCAGCTGGTCGTCTCCGACGACGGTCGCGGCATCCCGGCGGAGGTCCTGCCGCGCGTGTTCGAGCCGACCTTCTCGACGACATCGAGTGGCGCCGGTCTGGGGCTGGCGATCGCCCGCCGCCTGGTCGAGAGCTGGGGCGGCGCGATCACGCTGGAAAGCGACCCCGGCAAAGGGACACGGGTCACTCTGACGCTCCAGACGGCACCCTGAAGCGGGTTTGGGTGACCTTCCTCACACCAAACAATGGAAAAATCGGACACAATGTGCAAAGTTGTGGCGGCCTTTCCCACGTCCGAGGTGCTTTGTGCGAACTGGAGTCGTCGCTGTTGCTCTCGCCCTGCTCGTACTCGCTCCCCTGCTCCCCCGGCCGGCGAACGCGCAGTTTTCATTCGACGCCCGCCGCTACGGCATGGGAGGGGTCTCGCTCAGCCGCGACGGCAACGCCCGTCGCTATAACCCGGCTTACCGGGCCGTCAAGAACAAGAGCCACGTCGCTGGAGCTCCCCGATTCTCGATTCCGGTGCCACTCGGGCTGATCCAGTTCTTCAAGGATCATCCGATCAACAAGATGAGCCATGATCCGATGTTTAGTCCCGACTCGGCGGCGTTCAACCCGATCGCGATGATGAATCTCGTCCTGAATCCGCCGATTTTTTTGGAGGTCAAGAAGGCCCCGACGCCTACCAACGACGTCAACTTCACACTCGGCAGAAACCAGTTGGTAATCGATCTGGGTGCGTCGAAGGTGTTGATCCCCGAACAGGACTTCGGATTGGGCACCACGAGCCGGCTCCTCGACGCGGGATTCGGCGCTGCGGGCTTCAATGTCGGCGTCATGGGCTTTATCCAATATGACGTCACGTTCAACCTGGATAGCACGCTGCGCAATTTTCTGACGAAGGATTCGACGGCCCTGCCTAACACCGCGTACTTCGTGAACGTCGATGGGACGGCTCAGGCCGGGTTTGCGCCAACGGTCAGTTATGCCGGGCGGTTGCTGCGTGGCGCCGGTGGAGACGACACGGATGACGGGTTCTATGTCGGTGGTGCCCTTCATTACTACTTCGGCGCGACGTACGCCCGCGGTGTCGGTCCGGCGGGCTTCACGACGGGAAATCCGGTGCTTGGCAGCGCCCCAACCCCGCTGCTCAACGGCAATTTCTACACGTCCCGCAAGCCCTTCGGCAAAGGTGTGGGCGGTGACGTCGGTGTTGTGTGGATCTCCGGGCCGTTCGAGGTGGGCGCCGGTGTAAACGATATCGGGGCGGAGTTGACGTGGGATCATACCAAGATCCAACACTTCTTCTACAACACGACGACGAAGCAGATCGTCGACACCGTCCTTGTCACTGACACGACGAGCAAGACGAAGCTTCCGATCACCTACATCGCAAACGCGGCGCTGCAAATGGGCACCGGAACCACGGTCGGGGGGGACGTCATCAATTCGGGCCGTGGAACGGTGATCCACGTCGGCGCGGAGCAGCGCACCGGCCCGTTCGCCATTCGAGGCGGTGTGTCACGCGACCAGCGCAAAAAGATGCAATTCGGCTTTGGCGGGGGCGTCAGACTCGGACCGATTGGATTGGACGTCGGATTCTGGACACACAGCAATTCACTTTCGACGCAGCGAGCCATCACGATGGCCACGTCGATTTCGTTCTATTGAGGGGCGACCCATGAAGGCTCTTGCTGCCGCTCTCCTGGTCTTCGTCGCGGCTTGCGGTCAAGGACGCGCGATCTTCAATGTGGACGTCCTGAGTTTCCTGTCGTCCAGCGACTCCCTGAAGCGCTACAGCGTTCCGGGCGGCATCCCACAGGCGGACTCCGCCTTTGCGCGGCGATTCTACCTTCCTCCGGGGTTCGGGAAGTCGGCGATCGACTCGGTCAGCGCGACGGCGGCGGCGTCGGTCATCGATACGTCCGGCAGCGGGAGCGTCCGGTTCGACGTCTTTTTTGCGAAGACGCAGGCCGCCGTCTTCGCCGGGACGCCGTATGTGACGGCCAACAGCCGAGCGCTCGTTGCCCCCGACTCCGTCGCGCTGTTGCCGCCCACGACGGTGTCCCTCGCGGATACTGTCTTCAACACCGACACGGTGTGGGTAGGCGTTCGCGCGCGGATCAGCACCAATATCGGGCCCAACATGGCGGGCCGGTTCCGGCTGACCACTCTCCGCTTGCGGATCGTGGTAGCGGACAAGCTGTTCTAGACCTGCGCCGCGTCCGGCGGCGCTATATTTCGTCCGCGTGAGTACCCGACGACCCACCGTGACGGTCAGCGTGGGCGGCGTGCCGGTGGGCAGCGCCCATCCCATCGTCGTCCAGTCGATGACCAATACCGACACCGCCGATGCCGCGGCGACTGCCGCGCAGGTGCGCGCGCTGCACGCCGCCGGCAGCGAGCTGGTGCGTGTGACGGTGAACACCGATGAGGCCGCGCGCGCGGTCCGCCCGATCGTCGCCGACGTCGACGTGCCGGTCATCGGGGACTTCCATTACAACGGCCACCTGTTGCTCACCAAGTATCCCGACTGTGCGCGCGCCCTCGCGAAGTACCGCATCAATCCGGGCAACGTCGGGACCAAGCGCCGCGATGACAATTTCCGCACGATCATCCAGGTGGCCATCGACGAAGGCAAGCCGGTCCGCATCGGTGTGAACTGGGGCAGTCTCGATCAACAGCTCCTCACTGTGATGATGGACGCGAACGCCGGGCTCGCCGAGCCGCGCGACGCTCGCGACGTGACGATGGACGCAATGGTCGAAAGCGCCATGCGCTCGGCCGAGCTGGCAGAGGACTGCGGACTGCCGCACGACCACATCATCCTCTCGGCCAAGGTCTCGGGCGTTCAGGATCTCGTCGCCGTCTACCGGATGCTCGCCGAGCGGTCCGACTATCCGCTGCACCTCGGCCTCACCGAGGCGGGGATGGGAACGAAGGGTGTTGTCGCGAGCACCGCCGGTCTGTCGATTCTGCTGCAGGAAGGCATTGGCGACACGATTCGCGTCTCGCTCACACCACGTCCGGGCGGCGATCGCACGGAGGAGGTGCAAGTCGCCCAGCAAGTCCTGCAATCACTTGGGCTGCGGAGCTTCACGCCGCAGGTCACCGCGTGTCCTGGATGTGGCCGCACGACGTCGACCTTCTTCCAGGAGATGGCCGAGGAAATTCAGAGCTACCTGCGCGAGCATCGCGGCGCCTGGCAGGCTCGCTATCCCGGTTCGGAGGAGCTGCGCGTTGCGGTCATGGGGTGCGTCGTCAACGGACCCGGTGAATCGAAGCACGCGGACATCGGCATTTCGTTGCCGGGGACCGCGGAGGAGCCACGGGCACCGGTGTATGTTGACGGCGCGTTGAAGGTCACCCTGAAGGGCGACACGATCGTGGCTGATTTTCTGCGAATCCTCGACGATTACGTCGAGCAGCGCTTCGGCAGCAGCTCAGCGAATAGGAGTGCCCAGCGGCAC
>DATGVC010000286.1:0-12583 GCA_035300745.1 Gemmatimonadales bacterium
GATGAACACACTGGGCGCCGCGTTCGGGAAGGATCCGCGCTACATCTGGGTGTCGCGTCACCGCGGCGGCTTCGGCTATAACCTGCAGTATCCGCTCTGGCAGCTGGCGATCTACGACCGGCAGACCGGCCGCCTGTTCACGCAGACGGACATGTACGGCAGCGCCATGCGGCCGGCGCTCTCGTCCGACGGCAAATGGCTGGTGTACGCCACGCGCTACGACGCCGAAACCGGTTTGCGGCTACGCGACCTTGCTTCGGGCGACGAGAAGTGGCTCGTGTATCCGGTGACACGCGACGATCAGGAATCCCGCTTCACGCGCGATCTTTACCCCGGATACGCGTTCACCCCCGACAACCAGGCGATTATCGTCTCCTACGGCGGCAAGGTGCACCGCGTCGCGGTGCCGTCCGGGCAGGTGACCGACATCGCGTTCACCGCCAAGGTCGATCAGCAGATGGGGCCGATGGTGCACCTACCGATCCGGGTGGACACCGGCAGCGTACTGGTGCGTCAGATCCGCAATGCGACGCCGTCGGCGGACGGCCGCCGGCTCGCGTTCAGCGCGCTGGACCGCCTGTACGTGATGGATCTGCCGAACGGCGCGCCGCGCCGCGTCACGAACGACAGCGTCAGGGAGCAGGTGCCGGCGTGGTCGCTCGACGGGCAATGGCTCGCGTATGTGACCTGGACCGACGCAGGCGGAACGCTCAACAAGATCAAGGCCGATGGCCACAGTCGTCCCGTGCGTCTCACGTCGGACAGCGCATTCTACGACACACCGGTCTGGTCGCCGGATGGCGCGCGGATCGTCGTCGTCAAGGGACCGCGCGCGCCTCGCACGGCGGAGCACTTTGCGCCCGGCTATGAGATCGTCTGGGTGCCGGCGGCGGGCGGCGCGCTGACGCGCATTTCGCCGATCAACGCGTGGGGACGGCCGCATTTCAGCCGCGATCCAAACCGCGTCTACCTCTATGAGGGCCCGGAAGGACTCGTGTCGATGCGCTACGACGGCACCGACCGGCGCTCGCACATCCGCGTCACGGGCTACACCTACCCCGGTCCCGGTGCCGAGCCCGATAATGCCGACGAGATTCTTATCAGCCCTGACTCCGATCGCGTTCTGGCGCAGGTCGGCAACTACGTCTACATCGTCACGCTACCCGTCATGGGGGGGCAGACACCAGTCGTGAACGTGTCGGACCCGTCGTCGGCGGCGTTCCCCGTCAAGCGCCTGACCATGATCGGTGGCGATTTCATTGGATGGACCAGCGATGGGCGCCGGGCCTACTGGTCCATCGGACGTTCGTTCCTGAAGTGGGATCCCGTCGTCGCCGACTCGATGGACAAAATCAAGAGCCGCACCGATTCCGTGCGCTCCGACTCGTTGAAGGGCGACGCGTTCAAGGCGCTGGCGGACTCCGTTCAGAAGCGTGTGCGGGCGCGGGCGGATTCGCTCTCCAAGCAGCCGGCGTACGAGCCGCAGCGCGTCGACGTCACGATCAACGTGGCCAGAGACATCCCGCGCGGCACGGTCGTGCTGCGCGGTGCGCGCGTCATCACGATGAAGGGCGAAGAGGTCATCGACCACGGCGACGTCGTCGTCAAAGACGATCGCATCGTATCGGTCGGGGCCGCCGGCTCCGCACCGCCGGGAGCGCGCGTCATCGACGTGACCGGCAAGACGATCATTCCGGGATTCGTGGATGTGCACGCCCACCCATGGCCGACGTGGGGCGTTCACGAGACGCAGGTGTGGAAGTATCTGGCCAGTCTCGCCTGGGGCGTCACCACCACGCGCGATCCGCAGACATCCACGACGGACGTCCTGACGTACTCGGACCTCGTGGAGACCGGCGAGCTTCTCGGGCCACGGATCTTCCATACGGGGCCGGGTGTGTTCTGGTCGGAAGATTTCAAGAGTCTCGAGGATACGCGACAGGCGCTGCGCCGTTACAGCGACTTTTACCGCATTCACACGATCAAGATGTACATGACCGGCAACCGCAAGCAGCGGCAGTGGGTCATCATCGCCGCCAAAGAGCTTGGCCTGATGCCCACGATCGAAGGCGGGCTCGATTTCAAGATGAATCTCACGGCCGTGATCGATGGATACCCAGGCACCGAGCACAGCTATCCGATCATGCCGCTGTACAAGGACGCGGTGCAGCTGGTCGCGCAGTCAGGCATCACGTACACGCCGACGCTGCTCGTCTCGTACGGCGGCCCGTGGAGCGAAAACTACTTCTACGAACGCTACGACATTCACGACAATCCCAAGGTGCGGCGTTTCGTGCCGCACGACGAGATCGACCAGCGCGCCGAGCGCCGTCCGTGGTTCCGGGAGAGCGAGTATGTCTTCCCGCGCATCGCGGCGTCGGCGAATTCGATTCTGAAAGCCGGCGGTCACATCGGCCTCGGCGGGCACAGCCAGATGGACGGGCTGGGCGATCACTGGGAGCTGTGGGCGATGGCCGCTGGCGGAATGTCGAACCACGATGTGCTTCGCATCGGCACGATCCACGGCGCGAATGCGATCGGGATGGAGCAGGATCTGGGATCGCTGGAGCCGGGCAAGCTGGCGGACTTGATTGTGCTGGACGCGAACCCGCTCGAGGACATCCACAACACGAACACGGTTCGCTACGTGATGAAGAACGGGCGGCTCTACGAGGGCGACACGCTAAACGAGGTGTGGCCTCGCCAACGGCAATTGCCCCGGATGTGGTGGTGGGGCGGTGAACCAACGGTAAGGGCGGAGACGCCTAGGTAGACGCCGAGACGCCGAGACGCCGAGCGGCAACGAGGATCGAGTGAGCAGGAATACCTGCAACCTCAAACCTCGCAACCGCTAGCCGTCTATGCGTCTAGGCGTCTGCCCAGCACCTAGGACCTGCATTTTCTCGACTTAACCTGCTATCTTTCTTCTCGCAAGGAACCGCGAGCTGGCATCCCCCCGGATAGTCCCGCTCAGGGACTCCGTCGCTGAACACACGCACGGCCACATCCCCCAGGTTCAAAACTGAAGCGTCGCTGATGTCGAGGTGGCATTGGGCCATCTCGCAGCGAGTGTGTGTGTGTGCGCCTAGACGCTCAAACGCCTAGACGCCGAGGAAAGAAAATGCCATTTGCAGCACTGGGCCTAGCGCCCGAGCTCGTGCGCGCCGTCGCCGATGAAGGCTACGCGCACCCAACCCCCATCCAGTCGGAAGCGATTCCGCTGGCCCTCGCGGGCCGCGATCTCATCGGTTCCGCCCAAACCGGCACCGGAAAGACCGCCGCATTCGTGCTTCCCATCCTGCAGCGGCTGTCGAGCGGCAAGCGCGGCGCGCTGCGCGCGCTGATCCTCGTGCCCACCCGCGAGCTCGCCGAGCAGGTCGCCGCGAGCATCCGCGCCTACGGACGGCACACCCACGTCAAGGGCGCCGCGGTGTACGGCGGCGTCGGGATGGAGCCGCAGACCCGCGCGTTGAAGCACGGCGTCGACATCGTCGTCGCAACGCCGGGCCGCCTGCTCGATCACATGGAGCGCGGCCATACCAATTTCTCCCAGCTCGAAGTCCTCGTTCTGGACGAGGCCGATCGCATGCTGGACATGGGATTCGCGCCCGACGTGAAGCGCATCCTGAGCGCGTTGCCCGAAGAGCGGCAGACGATGCTCTTTTCGGCGACCATATCCCCTGACGTCGATGCGCTCGCGCGGCGTGCCCTGAACGGCCACGCGTCGGTCGAGATCGGCCGCCGCGCGCAGACCGCCGAGGGCATCGAGCACGTGATTGTCGCGGTCGACAAGCTCCAGAAGCGCGGTGCGCTCGCGTCCATTCTCAAGGCCAAGCCCGCCGGTCAGACGCTGATCTTCACGCGGACGAAATACGGCGCGGACAAGCTCGTCACCTTCCTGAAACGTGAGGGAATCGCGGCGAACGCGCTGCACGGCGACAAGGCCCAGAGCCATCGCACGCGGACGCTCGAGCAATTCCGCTCCGGCGCGGCCGAGATCCTGGTCGCGACGGACATTGCGGCGCGCGGCATCGATGTCGAGGGAATCCGGATGGTGGTGAACTACGACGTCCCGCAGGATGCCGAAGTGTACGTGCATCGCGTGGGCCGGACCGCTCGTGCGGGCGCGCGCGGGCTTGCCCTGACCCTCATCTCGCCTGACGAATGGCTGCTGATGGCCGACGTCGAGCGGCTGATCGGCCAGACGTTCCCGCGCGAAGTGATTCCCGGTTTCGAGCCGTCGGTGCCGCCCCTGCAGCCGAAGGCGGCCGCACAGGAGGAACCCCGGCCGGAGCGTTCGCTGCGCCCGCGCCGGGGCGGCGCGCGGCGCCGCTAGTCTTTCGTCCGCAGCGTCCGGATAAAGTTCGCAACTGGCGTAGCCGCCAGCGTCATGAGCCGGATGCTGCCGCGCGACGCCAGCTCCACCGACACCCGCGCGATCGTCTCGTTGTCTGGGCACTCCACGATGCTGACGAAATCATAGGGGCCGAGCACGGCGTACTGCGCGGTGACCTTGGCCCCAAACTTTTCGATCTCCTTGTTCACTTCTTGCAGCCGTTTGGGGTTGGACTTGAGCGCCTTCGCGCCCTCATCGGTCAGGTTGGAGAGCAAAACGTAGGTGGGCATAGGGCCTCAGCTCCGGTTCTCGATGGGCACGTAATTGCGCTTCGCCGGGCCAATGTACACTTGGCGCGGGCGGGCGATTTTCTGCTCCTTATCGAGCAACATCTCCTGCCATTGCGCCAGCCACCCTGGCGTGCGCCCGATGGCGAACAACACGGGAAAGATGTCCACCGGGAACTTCATCGCTTCGTAGATGATGCCTGAGTAGAAGTCGACATTGGGATAGAGTTTGCGCGAGACGAAATACTCCTCCTGCAGCGCGATCCGCTCCAGCTCCACCGCGATGTCGATGAGCGGGTTCTTGCCGGTCACGTCGAACACCTGCTCGGCGATCTGCTTGATGATCTTGGCTCTGGGGTCGAAGTTCTTGTACACGCGGTGCCCAAAGCCCATCAACCGGACTTCGCCTTTCTTGACGCGTTGGATGTACGCGGGAATCGCGTCGATCGAGCCGATCTCCCGCAGCATGCGCAGCACCTCCTCGTTCGCGCCGCCGTGCAACGGCCCGTACAGCGCCGCGGCGGCCGCTGCCATGCACGAGTAGGGATCGGGATGGGACGAGCCAACGCCGCGCATCGCGCTGGTCGAGCAGTTCTGCTCGTGGTCCGCGTGGAGGATGAACAGGACGTCCAGAGCCCGCTCGAGCACCGGATGGGGGCTGTATTTCACCTCCGTCGTCTTGAACATCATGTTCAAGAAATTGCCGGTGTAGCTCAAATCGTTGTCGGGGTAGGCGTACGGCATGCCCACCGAGTGCCGGTGCGCGAATGCCGCCAGCGTCGGGCTCTTCGCGATCAGCCGGACGATTTGATTCCAGCGGGACTGCTCTTCAGAGATCCGCTTCGCTTCGGGATAGAAGGTCGACAACGCCGCCACCGCGCTCACGAACATCCCCATGGGATGCGCGTCGTGGTGGAAGCCGTCGATGAATTTTTTGATGTTCTCGTGAATGATCGTGTGGTGCGTGACCTGATACACCCACGCGTCCAGCTCCGTGGCCGTGGGGAGCTCGCCGTGGAGCAGCAGATACGCCGTCTCGAGGAACGTGCTCTTTTCGGCGAGCTGCTCGATCGGGTAGCCGCGGTAGCGGAGGATTCCCGCGTCGCCGTCGATAAACGTGATTGCGCTGCGGCACGCCGCCGTGTTCATGAAAGCGGGGTCATAGGCCATCAGTCCGAAATCGTCGTCGGACGCCTTGATCTGTCGTAGATCGGCGGCGCGGACGGTTCCGTCCTGAATCGGGAGCTCGTAGCTCTTGCCGGTGCGGTTATCGACGACGGTGAGCGTGTCCTTCGGCACTACTGGATCCTGGATGCGGGAGCGGAAAAGATAACCGGCTATTGGCCATCGGGTATCTGTTGTCGGGAAACGCCTAATAGCCGACCGCCAATAGCTTTCTTATCTTGCTCCTGTGGCTCAACCCCGTCCCAGCCTCTATCCCACGCGTTCCAGCGCCGGCGCGTTGCTCGGGCAGCAGCTCGCGAGCCGCGGCTATCAGTCATGCATTCTGCTGGGCATTACGCCCGAAGGCGTCGAGATCGCGGCTCATGCCGCGAAGGCGATGGGCGCCCAGTTCGACGTGATCGTGGCGTCGTTCATCAAGCTGGGGGCCAATCTCGCGCCCATCGGCGCGATGGCGGAGTCGGCGCCGGCGGAGATGGACCCCGATTTCCAGCCCGGTATGAATCTCCTGGAGAAGCTGCAGGCCGCGATCGACGAGTCACGAGCGCGCGTGAAGCAGGATCTCGTGCTGTATCGGACGCAGCGTCCCGTGAAGAGCCTGCAGGGGCGCACGGCTGTGATCGTCGACGGCCAAATCGTCTATCCCTGGAAAGTGCTGGCCGCCGCGAAGGCCGCCGAGGCGTTGGGCGCGCGCGAAGTGATCATCGCGACGCCCGTGGCCGCGCAAGCTGCCGCAGATCGGATTCGCGCGCGCCAGTACCCCTTAGTCTGTCCAAGTGTGGTGATGGAGCAGGAAGGGCATCCGTCGCCCTACGGTGACGCGGGCGCCGATGCCCCTGAACGTCTGAAAAGCATTATGATCGCCCACCAGGCGGCCTAGGCGTTACTCTGGAAGTTCGACGATATCCCTTTCCAACCAGCGATGCTCTCCAGCCAGAATCTCCTGCGCGAACTTATAGGTCGGGACGTCTTCGTTCCGTCGTAGCCCGTTGAACTTGGAACGCACGCGACGCCGAGCTTGCTTGCAGAACAGATCCGCGAGCTTGACGGCGCGCGCGCCGGTGGTTCGATCTCGCTCATAGAGCCGCTGCGCGCGCGAGCAGGTCGCCGCCATGGCAAACAACTCGCCCGCCACGTCCACCAGCCGAAACAGCACCGACTGGCGCAGCTCAAGCTTGGGCCCGAACCGGATCATCGAATGGAACACGCTGCGCGCCAGACGACGGCTGCTGCGCTCGACAAAGCGCACATGTTTTGCGAGCCGGCCGAACTCGGCGTAGCGCGGCCACACGCTCCAGCCAAGCCAGCGTGACGGATACCACCACCCGTAGAACGCTGCGGACCGGGCGAGTCCGGCGAGCCGTTCGCGCGTCGATTTGCCGGGCATCACGACGTCGCCCGCGACCTGCAGGTGCTTGTCCACCGCTTCGCGCGCGATGAACAGATGCATGATCTCCGAGGAGCCCTCGAAGATCAGGTTGATGCGGAAGTCGCGCATGATGCGCTCGACCGGCACCGGCGGTTCGCCGCGCGCGCGCAGCGAGTCGGCGGTCTCGTAGCCGCGGCCGCCGCGGATCTGCACGGTGTCGTCGATGATGCGCCAGCCGGCTTCGGAGTTGTACAGCTTCGCGATCGCCGCCTCGAGCCGGATGTCGTAGCCGCCGCGCTCCGCCATCGCGCCGCACAGCTCGGCGACGGCTTCCATGGCGAGCGTGTTGGCGGCCATCGAGCCGAGCTTCTGCGCGATCGCGTCGTGCTGGCCGATCGGCCGACCCCACTGCACGCGCTCGGCCGCCCAGCGACGCGCGATCTCGAGGCAGCGCTTGCCGGCGGCGACCGCGGAAATGGGCAGCGTGAGCCGGCCCGTGTTGAGGGTGATCAGCGCCAGCTTGAGTCCCCGGCCTTCGCCCCAGAGCACGTTCTCTTTGGGCACGCGGACGTTCGTAAACCGAATGACGCCGTTGTAGAGTGCCTTGAGACCCATGAAGTGGCAGCGGTGCACGACCTCCACACCGGGCCAGTCGGTCTCGACGATGAACGCGGTGATCTGCTTCTTCTCTTTGCCGTTGATCATCTTCGACGGCGTCCGCGCCATCACGACGAGCAGCTCGGCCTTCGTGCCGTTGGTGCACCACAGCTTCTCGCCGTTCAGGATCCAGGCATCGTCGTCGAGGATGGCGTTGGTTTCCATCGCCGCGGGATCGGAGCCGACGCTCTCTTCAGTGAGCGCGAACGCGGAGATCGCGCCCGTGGCGAGACGCGGGAAGTATTTCTTCTTCTGGGCTTCACTGCCGAACATCTTGAGCGGCTGCGGGACGCCAATCGACTGGTGCGCGGAGAGGAGTGCGGTCAGCGAGCCGTCGACGGAAGAGACCAGCTCGATCGCCTTCATGTACGAGAGCTGCGACAGGCCGAGGCCGCCGTATTCGCGCGGAATCTTGATGCCGAACGCCCCCAGCTTCCGCAAGCCGTCGATCACGTCCTCGGGAATCTCGCCCTCGCGATCGATGCGATCGGAGTCCACCGCTTCGCGCAGGAATCGCTCGAGCTTGTCGAGGAACGGCTTGGCGCGGGCGACTTCGTCAGGATCTTGTTCGGGGTAGGGATGAATCAGGTCCATCCGCAGCTTGCCCAGGAACAGGTCGCGCACGAAACTCGGCGCCGCCCATTCCTGTTCGCGTGCCGCTTCGGCGACTTCACGCGCCTCGTCGGCGCTGACTTTCCGCTGTTTGGGTTCGGCGAGAGTAGCCATGCTGCTCTAATGTAATATCTTCAGCCCGTTCAGCCCGCCGTCAGCCTTCATCAGGAGATTTCCATGTCCCGCATAGCGTTTATCACCCTGGCGCTGGGGCTCGCCACGGCGTTGCCCACACCGGGAACCGCCCAGCGCCCGCCGCGGACCGCGACGCGGACCCGGGCTCCGCGCCCCCAACGCGCGGCGCGCGCCGCCGAGCCGGCAGCCATCACGATCCCGTATCAGCGGTGGGTGCTGAAAAACGGCCTGACGGTGCTCGTGCATGAGGACCACAAGGCGCCAATCGTCGCCGTGAATATCTGGTATCACGTGGGCTCCAAGAACGAGCGGTCCGGGCGGACGGGCTTCGCGCACCTGTTCGAGCACTTGATGTTCAACGGCAGCGAGCATTTCAACGACGATTACTTCCGACCGTTCGAGCGCATCGGCGCGACCGATCAGAACGGCACCACCAACAACGACCGGACCAACTATTTCGAGAACGTGCCGACCAACGCGCTCGATGTGGCGCTGTGGATGGAATCGGACCGCATGGGCCATCTGCTCGGCGCGATCGACTCGGCAAAACTCAACGAGCAGCGCGGCGTCGTGCAGAACGAAAAGCGGCAGGGCGAGAATCAGCCCTACGGCAAAGTGAACCTGCTGATGACCGAGGGCACGTATCCCGCCGGGCATCCGTACTCCTGGTCGGTGATCGGATCGATGGAAGACCTCAATGCCGCCTCGGTCGAGGACGTGAAGCAATGGTTCCGCACGTACTACGGCCCGAACAACGCCGTAATCGCGCTGGCCGGCGACATCACGCCCGAGACGGCGCGCCAGAAAGTAGAGCAGTTCTTCGGCGACATTCCCGCGACGCCGCCGATTGCCAAGCAAGAGACGTGGGTCGCGCGGCGGACGGGCTCCCACCGGGAGATCATGCAGGACCGCGTGCCGCAGGCGCGGATCTATAAAGAGTGGAACATCCCGGAGTACGGTTCGGCGGACGCCGATTATCTCGATCTCGTGACCGACGTGCTCGCGGCGGGGAAGACGTCGCGGCTCTACAAGCGGCTCGTCTATGACGAGCAGATCGCCACCGATGTGATCGCGTACGTCGATCTCCGCGAGATCGGTGGGCAGCTCGTGATTCGCGCGACCGTCAAGCCGGGCGGCGATCTGGCCCGCGTGGAGCGGGCGATCGCCGAAGAGCTCGCGCGGTTCATCCAAACTGGTCCAACCGCCAGTGAGCTGCGTCGCGTCAAAACGCAGTCGCGCGCGAGCTTCATCCGCGGCATCGAGCGGATCGGCGGTTTCGGCGGCAAGTCCGACGTACTGGCCCGGAACGAGGTATTCACGGGCAGCGCCGATCATTACCTCGTGACCGAACGGCGCATCGCGGCGGCAACGGCCGGCGATCTCAAGTCTGCAGCGGCGCGCTGGCTTAGCGACGGCGATTGGGCGCTCGAGGTGCACCCGTACCCTACGTTCGAGACTGCCACGAGCGGCGCCGATCGCACGAAGCTGCCCGAGGCCGGGACGCCGCCCGACGCTCGCTTCCCCGCGATCGCGCGTGCGACGCTGCCTAACGGGCTCAAGATCGTGCTTGCCGAGCGGCATTCGATTCCGCAGGTGCAGCTCACGCTGCTCGTGGATGCCGGCTACGCCGCTGATCAGTTCGCCGCCCCCGGCACGGCGAGCCTCGCGCTCGACATGCTGGACGAAGGAACGACGCGGCGCACGGCGCTGCAGATCAGCGACACGCTGTCGCAGCTGGGCGCGGAGCTCTCTACGAGCTCGCAGCTCGACGTGTCACGCGTCGCGTTGTCGACGCTGCAGGAGAATCTCGATCCGGCGCTCGACATCTTCGCCGATGTGGTGCTCAATCCATCGTTCCCGCAGGCGGACTTCCAGCGGCAGCAGCGGCAGCGCCTGGCGCGCATCCAGCGGGAGAAAGTGCAGCCGGTGCAGATGGCGCTGCGCGTCTTCCCGCAACTGCTGTACGGCGCCAATCACGCCTACGGCAACCCGCTGACGGGCTCCGGCACCGAGCAGTCGGTGACGCGGATGACGCGCGACAATCTGGTGCGTTTCCACCGCACCTGGTTCAAGCCCAATCATGCGACGCTCGTGATCGTCGGCGACGTATCGCTGGCGGAGATCCAGCCGCGGCTCACGCGCCTGTTCAGCCGCTGGCAGGCGGGCGAGGTGCCGCAGAAGAACGTGAGCACGGTCGCCGATCAAGCGCGGCCGCTGGTCTACATCCTCGATCGCCCCGGGGCGGAGCAATCGGTGATTCTCGCCGCCGACCTGGCGGCACCGAAGGCCAATCCGCATGAGTACGCCATCGAGGCGATGACCTCGCTGCTCGGCGGGCAATTCACGTCGCGCATCAACATGAACCTGCGTGAAGGCAAGCACTGGTCCTATGGCGCCTTCACATTCATCTGGGATGCGCGCGGCCAGCGCCCGTTCATCGCGTATGCACCGGTGCAAACCGACAAGACCAAAGAGTCGATGATCGAGGTCGATCGGGAGCTGCGGGGGATTCTCGGACCTCGCCCCGTCGATGCCGACGAGCTCGCCAAGGCACAGGCGAACCTGACACTGACGCTGCCCGGCAACTGGGAGACGATGAACGCCGTGCAGGCCTCGCTCGAGCAGCTCGTGACGTTTGGGTTGGACGATCACTACTACGAGACGTACGCGCAGCGCGTGCGGGCACTGACGATCCCCGACGCCGCCGGTGCGGCGCAGGAGACGATTCGTCCCGATCACCTCGTTTGGGTGGTGGTCGGCGATCGCGCCAAGATCGAAGCCGGAATCCGCGAGCTGAACTTCGGCGAGATCAGATTCCTGGATGCAGACGGGAAGCCGCTCGCGTCACGGTAGTCCGCACCTCCGTTCCCCCTCTCCGTTCCGGAGAGGGGGAACGGAGCGCGGTTAGTCAGCGGCCTCGCTGGGCGCGAGTGCCGCGGGCACGGGGCTCCGTACTCCGAGCGCTAAGAGAGCGGCCACCCGCTTCGGGATGCGGGGATGCGAACTGATCAACTCCGCCCGTCGAATCCAAAAACCACTGTCGGTATCGACTTGCTTCGCCAACTCCTGGGCGTTGACATGGGTGTGGAGCCAACCTCCGGCAGCGAGCACGAGTAGACCGTCGATGGCGCCGTCTGGTGCGCAGTACGCGCCCACGCGATCACACGTGTACTCGCAGGCGCGCGAGTACGCCTGTCCTAGATAGGGCACCAAACGCGCGGGAGCGATCAGCCACCGCCAGCGGAGATGGCCACGCCAATGGTGCCCAATCTCATGGCCGACGACAAAACTGACGGCGGCGGTACCACTCCGCAGAGCCAAGGCAAGAATGTCCGCGTTGACGATCACGAACTTCCGTCCGAGCAACTTTGCGGCAAACGCGTTCAGGATACCGCCAGACTCGACGACATAGACGGTCGGCCTGTAGGTCAGGCCCAGCAGGTTCGTATGAGCCGTCACCATTTGGTACAGGAGAGGGAACTGTCGTTCACTAACGAGCACGCCGCTGCCACGAAGGCGTCCAAGCGCGACGGCGTGCGTAACAAAGCCGGCCAGTATCAGGATCGCGGCGTAGAAGATGATCGTGACGGCCGTGGCGGCGTCCGCAAGCACGAGCAGGACTAGGCCACCGTAGACGAGGGCGCTGATGACGACCATGAGAGCGAACAAGGGTCGCTCACGACCGTCGACGAGCTCATTAGGCGCTAGACGACCGGCATCCATTTGGCGACCTCTCGGGTGGGGGGGGAAGGTGGGGTGGAGAAGCTTACCGTCCGCTGGTGGGGGTGGCTAGATTTGCCGCGCCCTCGACTGGAGATCGTCATGCGCGGTGTAGCGCTGCTGATCGTTGGTCTCGTTGTGCCGCCGAGCATCGCTGCCCAGACGCCCTCATCCCCTCCAACACCGGTGCTGATCAAGGCGGGGCGCCTGGTCGACGGCCGGTCCGCCACCGTCCAGCCCAATGTAGGAATCTTGATCGAAGGCGAAAGGATCAAAGCGGTCGGC
>DATGVC010000287.1:0-5138 GCA_035300745.1 Gemmatimonadales bacterium
CGGTGCGTCGAGATCGAGCTTGCCCTGGTCGACCAGGAGGATGCACTCGGTGGTGAGCGCGATGACCTTGGTGAGCGAGGCGAGATCGTAGATCGTCTCGGGCGTCACGGGCCGGGGATCGTTCGCGCCGTAGTGACCGACCGCGGCGAGCAGCACCACGCTGTCCCGGAAGCCGACCGCCACGACGCCGCCGGGGAAGGCACTGTCGACCTGCGATCGCAGATAGGGGACGACCGGGTCGAAGCGGCCGTAGGACTGGGTGGTGACCGGCGCGGCGTGGGACTGCGCGCAGCCAACGACCAGCAGCGCCGCGATCGGGGCAGTGGAGCGGCGCATCACGGCATGATGATGTGCGCCGGCGGTTTCGGCGGCGGCAACGTCGAATCGGCGATCACGAGTCCGTGGCCGATGGAGTACGACGGGGGAATTCGAATCGGCAGCTTGCCCCGTACGGGTGACCAGCCGAGCAACGCGCGCGCCGCGGCGCGCTCGGCGGGGCGCACGCCGCTCCAGGCGATGAGATACGATTTCACTGTCGGCGTCTGGTTCAGAAGGTAGGGACTGCCGAGCGAGACGAGCACCGTGGGCTTCACCGAATCCGTGATGCTGATGAGACGCGCGAGCGAATCGGGCAAGGCGATGCTTCCCTTTGCGGCGATCGGTCGCACGTTCATCGCGAAAATCACGGTGGGTGCTCGGCCGATCACGACGCGGGCCGAGTCATAGGACGCGGATCCCGACATCGGCCAGAGCCGGAAGAAGCCGACGGTGTCGCCGCCGGCGCGCAGCAGCTCGAGCATCCGCTGCCCCACATAGCTGTTCAGCTCGTCGCCGTAGGCGATGACGGCCATGCGGCTGCGGGTGTTGCGCAGGCGAGCGACGGTCCCAGCCGTGTCACGCACCAGAGTGAGCGAGCGTTGCGCGATGCCGTCCGCGGCATCCTGGAACGTCTTCGAGCCGACGATGCGCGCGATCGAGTCGAGCGGCACGGTCCGCCGCTCGAAGAGACCGAGCCCCCGTTTGATGTCGAGCACGCGCCGCACGGAGGCATCGAGTCGCGCGGGAGTGAGGCGTCCTGTTTGCAAGGCGACCAGCATCGAGGCAATCGCTGAATCGGGATCGGCGGGCATGAGTAAAAGATCCGACCCCGCCTCGAACGCGCGCACCGCCGCTTCGCCGGCGCCGTATTTGGCGACGATCGCCCCCATCTGCAGCGCGTCGGTCACGACGAGCCCTTTGAACTTGAGCGAATCGCGCAGCACGCCGGTGAGCATCGCGGCGGACAGCGTCGCGGGCGTCTCGCCCGTGAATGCCGGGAAGGCGATGTGCGCGCTCATCACCACTTGCGCACCGGCGTCAATCCCGGCGCGGAAGGGCACGAGTTCGACGGAGTCGAGCCGAGCATAGTTCGCGCGAATCGTGGGCAGCCCCAGGTGCGAGTCCGCATCCGTGTCGCCGTGCCCGGGGAAATGCTTCAGCGTGGCGAGCATCCCGTTGTCCTGCAGCCCACGCACGTACGCGCGCACCAGGCGTGCGACCGCGCGCGGGTCCTCGCCAAACGAGCGGGTATTGATGATGGGATTGAGCGGGTTGTTGTTGACGTCGGCATCGGGCGCGAAATTCACGTGAATGCCGACGGCACGGCCCTCCAGCGCGGCGATGCGGCCAATGGTGTAGGCGTCGCGCTCATCGCCGGTCGCGCCGGTCGCCATGATGTAGGGGAACGCCGTTGCGCCGACGACGCGCATCGCGGCGCCCCATTCGAGATCCGCCGAGATGAGCAAGGGGAGCTTGGACCGGCGTTGCAGCGTGTTGAGCTTCGCGGCGATGTCATAGGGCGAGCCGACCGAGATGACGATGCCGCCGACTTCCAGCGAATCGACCCAGCGCGTCGCGATCTGGAAGGCGGAATCGTCCAGCGCCATGTAGTTTCCGCCCAGCCACGGCACGACGAGCTGCGCAATTTTCTGGCGCGTCGTCAGTTTGGCGAGGAACGGGTCGATGGCAGCCGGTTGCGGGGCTCGGGGGGGGGGAGCGGTCGTCGCCCGTCCACCACACCCCGCCAGTAGCGTAATGATCAGGAGTCTATGCGCGCGCATCGTCTCGTTTGGATTGTGTTGGGGATTGGCTGTTCCAGCGGAACACGCGTCCCGTCACCCATCGCCGCCCAGATCCGGCCCGGCATCGAAGTTCTGCTCGCCGATTCGGCACGCCTGATCGCCGGCAAGCGCCTCGGCCTCCTCACAAATAACACGGGGGTCGATCATCTCGGCCGGCGCGATGTCGACTTGCTCCGTTCAGCTGCAGGCGCACGGCTCACCGTGTTGTTCAGCCCCGAGCATGGCTTTCGTGGCACGGAGGATCGGTCCGGACTTCCCGACGGCAGGGATTCGGCCACCGGTCTCCCAATCTACAGTCTCTACGGTGGATCGCGCACCGCCGCGCGAGCGGCGCTCGACTCCGTCGACGTGCTGCTGATCGACCTGCAGGACATCGGCGCCCGCTACTACACCTACATCGCAACGACCGTGCAGCTGATGCGCGATGCAACGCGGGGCGGCAAGCGTGTCATCGTGCTCGACCGCCCCGATCCCGTGGGCGGCATCGCGGTGCAGGGTAACGTGCGGGCGAAGGCGGGTGATCCCGATTCCGCGTTCTCCGGATTCATGCCGGTGGCGATGCGATACGGCATGACACTAGGCGAGCTCACCCGTATGGCCAACGACGTCATGGCGATCGGCGCCGATCTTGTCGTCGTCCCTGCGCTAGGATGGAATCGCGCGATGTTCTATGACGAGACGGGGCTGCCGTGGGTGAAGCCGTCGCCCAACATGCCCGACCTCGACAGCGGGTTGCTGTACCCCGGCATCTGTCTGTTCGAGGGAACGAATGTTTCCGTCGGCCGCGGGACGGCGATCGCCTTTCAGCTGGTGGGAGCGCCGTGGCTCGATCCCGCGGCCGTCATCGAGCGGATGCGCGCGAATCCCGTGCCGGGGATAGAGGTCACGCCCACGACATTCACGCCCGTCGGGCCGACCGACGGCAAGTATGCCGGCATCGTGCTGCGCGGTTTACAGTTTCGCGTGCGGGATCGGAGGAAGTACGATCCGACCAAGCTCGCGGTCGCAGTGCTCGCGGCCATTCGCGCGATCCATCCGGCGGAATTCCAATTCCGCGCCCAGAGCTTCGATCGTCTGGCGGCGGGGCCGGAGCTGCGCAGGGCGCTCGAGACGGGCCGACCGGCTCAGGAAATCTGGGACTCGTGGGAGCAGGACCTCACGCGGTTTCGCGTGAACCGGACGAAGTACCTCATGTATTAGGGCAATCCGAATGAACTCTCGGGTCTTCTACCTGTCTGCCGTCGGAGTGTTCCTCCTTCCGAGCAGAACCAGCGCACAAACGGCCCCCTATCCCCACCGCAGCGAGCCGATCGGGACCGTGCGGCAGATCTACGCCGGCGTGCTGACGCCGGCGCTGGCGGTTAACACCTTTCGCAACATCGACCGGCTATTCCCCACCCGAACGGTATTGGGGTCCGCCACGCCGTTGCTGGTGCCGGTGGCGGCCGTGCCGCTGACGGACGTGCGCTTCAGCGACAAGGGCAGGCAGTACGACCTCGACGCCTATCTCGACGCCAACCGGATCGCCGCGATCCTCGTCCTCTACGAGGGCAGAGTGAAGCTGGAGCGATATCGGTTCGGGAACACCGCGCGCACGCGCTGGATGTCGATGTCGATCGCCAAATCGATCACGTCCACGCTGATCGGTGCTGCCCTGAAACAAGGCTCGATCGGCAGCCTCGCCGATCCCGTCACACGATACGTGCCGTCGCTGGGCGGAAGCGCGTACGACGGCGTCTCCGTGCGCGACGTTCTCACGATGTCGTCGGGCGTGCGCTGGAACGAGACGTATACCGATCCGGCATCCGACCGCCGCCGTCTCCTCGAAGCGCAGATCTCGCAGGTGCCCGGGTCGGCGCTGGCGCTGATGAAGAGCCTCCCACGGGCCGCCGAGCCGGGGACCAGGTACAACTACAACACCGGCGAGACGCAGATCGTGGCGGAGATCCTGCGCGCCGCAACGGGACGTCCGCTGGCGACGTACCTGTCCGAGCGCATCTGGAGCCGATTCGGGATGGAAGCCGATGCCAACTGGTGGCTCGACTCGCCGGGCGGCAGCGAGATCGGGGGGAGCGGCTTCAGCGCCACGTTGCGCGACTACGGACGCTTTGGCCTGTTCCTCCTCGGCGGCGGCGTCGCGTCGGGCGATTCGATTCTTCCAGCAGGTTGGATTCACGAGGCGACGACGCCCAAGGTGCTGCGCGACGGCTCGGCGTTGGAGTACGGATATCTGTGGTGGACCGGCGCGACGCCGGCAGCGCGGCGCGACGGCGCATTCATGGCGATTGGTATTCATGGGCAGTACCTGTACCTGAACCCCTCCGCGAACATCGTCATCGTGGTGTGGGGGGCACGTCCTCATCCCACGGAAGGTCAAGTCGTCGATGACTGGTCCTTCTGCGATGCCGTGACGGCGACGTTGCGATCGAAGTAGGCGTGGACGATCTTCTCCGTCATGGCCGATCGGCGTTACGACGACAAAGAGATTGCGGCGATCTTTCGCGCGGCGACCGAGGGCGCGCAGAGCTCTCCGCGCGAAGTCCCGCGCGACGAAGGTCTGACGCTTGCCGATTTGCAAGCCATCGGCCGCGAGGTTGGCATCTCTTCGGAGGCCGTGGCGCGGGCTGCCCATGCGTTGGATGTGGGTGGCGGTCCGGTGTCGCGAACGTTGCTCGGACTGCCGATCGGCGTCGCGCGCACCGTGAACCTCAATCGGCGGCTCACAGAGGAGGAGTGGGAGCGTCTCGTCGTGCAGCTGCGTGAGGTCTTCAATGCGCGTGGTCGCACGCGCTCCGATGGCTCGCTGCGGCAGTGGACGAATGGCAACCTCCAGGTTCTGCTCGAACCGACCGAAAGCGGTCACCGCCTGCGCTTCGGCACGCTGCACGGCGGCGCGCGCGCCTCGATCGGCGCGGGAATCGCCGTGCTCGGCGTCACCGCGGCGGTCGTGATTTCGAGCGCACTCGGTGGCACATTCGGCGACGCGATTCCAGGAATCGCCCTGCTCTTCGCCGCTGG
>DATGVC010000288.1:0-9426 GCA_035300745.1 Gemmatimonadales bacterium
CCAGGCTTGTGGGTGATGGTGGGAGGAATCCTCGCCTACGGTTGGCTGACCGGTTTTCGCTCGGTCGGCCTCGCGACGATCGTCATCGTCCTCGGCATCGCGTTTCTCGGCGAAATCATCGACAACTGGCTGGGGTTTCGATTTGCCAAACGGTACGGCGGCTCGAGCCGCTCCGGATGGGGCGCGCTCATCGGAGGACTCGTCGGCGCGGTGGTGGGGGTCCCGATTGCGATCATCGGCAGCGTGATCGGGGCCTTCATCGGATCGTTCATCGGCGCCGCATTGTTCGAGTTCAGCTACTCGCGTCATGCCGGAGTTGCAACTCGCGCCGGATGGGGAGCCGTAGTCGGACGAGCCGCCGCAGCGGCGGTGAAGATCGCGCTCGGCCTCGTAATCGCTGTCATCGGGCTCTTTGCCGCGCTATCTTAAGGCACAACGTGCGATATTCTCTGCTCGCCGTTCTCTGCCAGTTGCTGCCGCTCACGACCGCGCCGGCACAGCGTCAGCCGAGCCACGCCATCCGCTGGTGGGAAGCCGCCATCGCAGTCGGGGCGGTCGGACTGGTGAGCACCGTCGACCGCGGCGTGGACGCTTGGGTGCAGGACCGGCGCTCGACACACAGCGACGCGATCGCTCGGGTGTTCCGCCACGGCGGAGAACCCGAAGTCGTCTTCGGCGTCGCCGGCGGGATCCTGGCCGCGGGCGTCGTCAGCGGCCGGCCGGACGTGCGGCGGCGCGGCGCGCGTGTGCTCGGATCCGTCCTCGTCGCCGGAATGACCACCGCAGGGATCAAATTGGTCGCGGGCCGAGTGCGCCCCAACGGGACCAGCGATCAGTATCTGTTCAGGCCGTTTTCACAGAATGACGCCTTCCCCTCTGGACACACGACGATGGCGTTCGCGCTGGCGGCGTCCCTATCGGAGGAGATCCACCGACCCTGGGCCACCGCGCTGCTCTATGCCGGCGCCACGGGAACGGCCTGGTCGCGCCTCAACGACCATCTGCACTGGGTGTCGGATGTGCTGGCAGGCGCGACGGTCGGCATCACGGCGGCGAAAGTCATCGAGGGCCGATGGCGCATCTTCGGCATCGGCCCTCCGCGATTCCTCGTCGATCCGACCGGCGCCCGACTGGAGTGGCGCGCCGCGTTTTAGGGATTCAGTCTGTCCGGGGCTTCAACCAAGTCACCCGCGAGCGTGGCGAGGCGGTTGGCGAGGTTCTCGAGTTCGCGGGCGCGCCGCTTGCTGATGCGCCCATACACCGTTCGGGCGGTGAGGTACGTGACGCCGAGCCATGCGGGAATGATGGCGATGATGGCTGGTCCAACGAGATGTAAGGCGCCCACGCCGACGCCAATGATCGGACCGATGCCACCACCGCCCATGCCGCCTCCAATGCCCCCGAATACCGCCCCGACGAGCTGATTGAGACTCTCCTGCACCGTGATGCGCGTCTGCCCGCGGCGCACCGAGACGGCGACTTCCATGTCTCGGCGAATGGCCGGGCCGCGGGCGATCATCCACGAAAACGATCGTCCGAACTGGCTCACCATTCCGGGATTTCTCATCACGCGGCGAATCTCATCCACCATCGTCGCGTACTCGGACTCAGGGAGCTCGCCGTCGATTACGCGCTCGAAGAGGATCTCCGTCGGGCCGGCGACCCAGTGATTGGTGCGGTTGGGCGGCAGCGCTCCGGGCGGGACGTACGGCGCGGGCGCCTGCAGTGATTCGGCCGCAGCTCGCACAATTTCCGAGGCGACGCCGACTTCACCGGCCAGGGCCTGCACACCGCCGATCGTCATGGCGCCGGACGCAGTCTTGTTCGCTTCCATCTCGGTCGCCCGTTTGACGATCTCCTGCACTTCCTCCTTGTCGTAGCGTCGGCGTGGCCCGGACATCCCGCGCGTCAGCTCCTCGATCAATGTTGCGGTGGTCGCGGTGCGCTGGTCGTGTCGGATCGCGAGCCCGCGCACCAGTGCTCCTTCGATTCTCGGCCCCACGCTGGTGAGTCGCGTGCGGTGGGCCGGAGACGCTTCGAGGAACCGTCCCGCCCGCACGGCGTCTTCGGTAGGCCAGCGCCCCGGCACTTCGCCGACGAACATTTCGTACACGACGACCGCCAGGCTGTAGACGTCGGTGCGCTCGTCCAGATCGGTCAGACCTGCGGCTTGCTCCGGACTCATGTAGCCGGGCGTCCCCACCGGGAAGCCGGTCCGCGTCAGGTTCGCGCCGCCAGCGGTGCTGACCGCCTTCGCGATGCCGAAATCCGCGACGATCGGATGTCCCTGTGAGAACAGGATGTTCTCCGGTTTGATGTCGCGGTGCAGCACGCCCATGCGGTGGGCGTACGACAACGCGTCCGCGACCGGCTCGGCGATCGCCAGTGCCTGCTGCTGCGAGAAGACGCGCCGCGGTGGACCCTCGAGTTGTTGTCGCAGCGAAGCGCCTTCGATGTACGGCATGACGTAATACAGGAAACCGCCCGCCTCACCTGAGTCGTGCAGCGTAAGGATATGCGGGTGCTGCAGCCGCGCCGCGATCTGAATCTCTTTCAGGAAGCGCTCGACGCCGAGGAACGCCGCAAGACCGGGGAGGAGTACTTTGAGGGCCACCGCGCGGTAGTGCTTCTTGTCGTCGGCAAGGTACACCGTCGCCATCCCGCCGCGACCGAGCACCCGGCGCAGCGTATAGCGGTCGGCGAGCGCCGTTTGCAATTCGGAAGGAATCTCCACGGACGGTTGAGTCACGCGGAGAATATACGGGCCGGCGAGATTTTGGTTGCTACGCGGCGATCACTTCAACCGGCCGCGTCTTCGACGCGTCGAACTCGCCTTCCCACCGCGCCATGACCACGGTCGCCAGACAGTTGCCGATCAGGTTCACCGTGGTCCGCGCCATGTCCATGACGACGTCGACGCCGAGCAGCGCGATGGCGATCTCGCCCGGGAGATGAAACGAGGCGACCGTCCCCATGAGGATCACGAGTGCCGCGCGGGGAACCCCCGCGACACCTTTGCTCGTCAGCATCAGCGTCACCATCATGAGCAGCTGCTGCCCTAACGTCAGGGGAACGCCGCCCGCCTGCGCGACGAATATCGACGCGACCGACAGATACAGCGTGCTGCCGTCGAGGTTGAACGAATAGCCCGTCGGCATGACGAAAGCGACGATGCGGCGCGGCACGCCGATCGCTTCCATCTGCTCCATCGCCTTCGGCAGCGCCGCTTCTGACGACGCGGTCGAGAAGGCGATCAGCGCCGGCTCCTTCACCGCCGCGATGAATGCGCCGATCGGGACACGCGCCAGGCGCGCGACGGGATACAGGACGAACAGGCCAAAGGCGACGAGCGCGACGTACAACGTCACGACCACCAAGGCCAGGCTGCGCAGCTTTTGCAGACCGCCGGGTTGGCCCACCGTCACCGCCAGGGCCGCGGCGACCGCGATCGGGGCGAACTTCATGACGATCCCGGTGAACTTGAACATCACGTCGGCAACCGCCTCACAAAACCCGAGCATCGTCTCCTTGGGGCGGCCGCGTACTTGCGTGAGTCCGATCGCGAACAACACGGACCAGAAAACGACCTGCAGCATCTCGTTGCGGGCGGCCGCATCGAAAAAACTCTGCGGCACGATGTGCTCCAGCACCGTCGCGAAGCTGACCGGCTCGCTCGCTGCCGGCGCGGCGGCGGCCGGTTCGGTGGGCGTCACGCCGACACCCGGTTTGATGACGTTGACCGCCAGCAACCCGATGAACAGCGCCAGCGTCGTGACGATTTCGAAGTAGACGATCGATTTCAGGGCGAGCCGGCCGACGCGCCTCATGTCATCGCCGTGGCCGGCGATTCCGACGACCAGCGTGCCGAAAATCAGCGGCACGATGATCGATTTGATGATCCGAATGAAAGCGGTTGAGATCGGAAACAGCGAAACGGCAAACGCGGGAGAGACAATCCCAATCGCAACGCCGACCAACATCGCGACGACAATCCATTGCGTGAGGGTCCGGCGGCGGAGGAAGGTCCACATAGGGCGGCGTGAAGGATAACCGCCCCAAAACGAGCCTCGCTAGCGGCTGCTCAGCGCTTGATGAACGTACCGCGTCGCAGCTCGTCGTAGGCGCGCTGCAATTCCTCCTGCGTATTCATCACGATCGGTCCCTGCCACGCGACCGGCTCCTGCAGCGGCTGTCCTGAGACCAGCAAGAACCGCATTCCCTGATCACCCGCCTGCACCGTGATTTCGTCGCCCGAATCGAACAGCACGAGTGAGCGATTGCCAGTTTCCAGGGGGCTCTCACTGCCTGCATCGCGCCCGCCGGCCGACACGCGGTCGGTGCGGACGCCCTGCGGCGCCGACGCGTCGCGGAACGTCCCGTTGCCTTCGAACACGTAGGCGAACGCGTGCCGTGACGATTCCACCGGAATCGTCTTGCGCGCGCGGGGCGGGATCCAGACGTCGAGGTAGCGAGGATCGGCGGCCACGCCTTCGACCGGGCCGCGCTTGCCCCAGAAATCGCCCGCCACGACGCGCACGCGCGTCCCGTCGTCGTCCACGACTTCGGGGATCTCCGCGGCGTGAATGTCCTGATATCGGGGATCCGTCATCTTGAGACTGCGCGGCAGATTCGCCCACAGCTGAAAGCCGTGCATCCGGCCACGCTCGTCGCCCTTGGGCATCTCCTGATGGAGAATGCCGCTGCCGGCGGTCATCCACTGCACGTCCCCGGCACCCATGGTGCCCTTATTGCCGAGGCTGTCACCGTGGTGGACGCTGCCGCTCAGTACGTACGTGATCGTCTCGATGCCGCGATGCGGGTGCCACGGAAAGCCGGGGAGGTAGTCCTCGGGGTGCTCGTTCCGAAAGTCGTCTAGAAGAAGGAAGGGGTCGAAGTCGCTGGTGCGCCCGAATCCAAAGGCCCGGCGGAGCTTGACGCCCGCGCCTTCGAGGGTGAGCTGCGACTGCGAGATCGATTTGACGGCACGAATGGACATTGAACGGCTCCTGAGGAAACGGTGGTTACGGGGAGTGTAACCAGGCCGCTTCCCCAGGAGTTCCCTAGAAGCCCAGCCAGTACGTCATCTTGACGAGGAAGACGTTCTCGGACGGGCCTTGAAAGAGGGCGCTCGCATCGTCGCTGAACTGCATGCTGCCCCGCGGCAGGAGCGGGATCCGACTGCTGCGAGTCCACACCACGAACAACGTCGACCCGGGCCGATATTCCCAGCGCAACACGGCGTTACCGCGCAGCGACCGGAACGTGAATGTCGGATCGGGGAACGAGAAGCTGGGCGCTCCGCCGCCGAGGGTATCGGCATCGATCGTAATGGTCGCGGGATCGCGTGCCGGATTCGCGGCAGGCGTCACCGTCACCGTGCCGAAGTCCCGCCCATACTCGAGCCGGCGCGCCGAACGCGGCGCGGCAAACTCGTTGTAGCGGGCGAACTGGCCCGACGCAATCAAGGGCTGCATGAACAGCTCGAGCGTCAGCGTGGGCGAAAACGTCACGTTGAACCGCGTGTCCATCGACACCGAGTTCTGCGTCAGATGCGCGAACACGTACCGGTTGCCAAAGAAGAGCGCGTAGCCGGAGTCGGCGTACCGGCCCACGAACTGGAATCCAGTCTCCGAGTGGCTGATCGACGGACCCAGGGAAACGGCGACATTCGAGCGGGGCTGCAGCTGCAGTGAGGCGCTGAACGAGTGATTGCAGTCGCCATCGCTGTTGCAGCTCCGGTCCGCATTGAAACTGGCCGACACGGTCTTCCGGGAATCGGTGTGCACACCGACGTTGAAGTAGTTGGTCCCCGGCCGTCGCACGACAGGTCCGCCGCGCGTGAGCCGGTCGTCAAACAGGCTCGAGCGGTGAATCCAGAATCCCGTCAACCACCAGTAGCTCAAAGTCTGAAGCTGCCCGAAGATCTGGAACTGACGATCGTTGAGGTCGCCGTCGAAGTTGAATTGCTGCTGCCCGCCGGCGATCACAAAGAGCTGCCGATACCATTTTGTCGGCTTGGTCCAGAGCGGGAAGATATTCGCGCCCATCCACCAATAATCGGCGCGAGAGAAGAACGCGACGTCATTGTTGTTGTACGCCGGCGTGCGGAAGCTCGTCGAGATCTCCCACAACAGGTGCCCCGACTCGCGCGACAACCTCGCGTAGCCGCCCAGACCCTGCATCGACGTGCGGGGGCGCAGGGCGTCGGTCGTGTCGGACCGGTCGCGCCGCTGGAAGAAATGCGCCGAGCCGAAGCGGATCCGCCGCATCGCCGCCGTGTCGCCCGCCACGTCCGTTCCCACCAATTGCGTCATGAGGCGATAGGTGCGCTTGCTCCACCACCAGTCGGCGGAAACGCCGAACGCCTCGGCGTGATGGGACAGCCGGCTCGCCACGTAGGGATCGCCGAGATCCCGGTAGACGGACGTCGCCATCGCCTTGATCTGTGTGGCGCCGCCCCTCAGGTCCTTGGCCACCCGTGTCGCGAAGTAGTTCGAGAGCGGCTCGACGGTAAACGCCCCGCGTGTGGAGTCGCTGAACTCGACCGGGGCGCGTTCCTGGCGAGTGACCGCATCGAGCGCGCCGATGGACCACCCCGAGGGTGTGCGGCCCGTCAGCTTCCCCGCCCCGAGGATCGTGGAGTTCTCCGGCATGTCCGCATAAGCGACCGGCGCCGACAATCCGGCGCGATAAGGCGAGATCTGCGGCGGCCGCCCGATGCGCCGCGTGGCGAGCATGGACAGAGACGACACGTTGGAGCAGAAGAAGCAATTGAACCCGCCAAGGCCGAAGTAGCCGGCGCCTTCCACGAAGAAGGGCCGCTTTTCATCGAAGAACGTTTCGAACGCCGTGAGATTCACGACCGCGGGGTCCACCTCGACCTGGCCGAAGTCGGGATTCACGGTGGCGTTGAGCGTCAAGTTGGACGTGACACGCAGTGTGGCGTCGCCGCCGACGCGGCCATCGAGCGCGTGCGGATTGAAGAAGGGATCGGTCCGGTCGCCCGGAACGTTCGACGAGCGGCCGACCACGTACGGCATGAGCTCAGCGCGGCCCGGCGCGTGCCGGATCACGAGGCCATGCAGGTGCCCGAAGCGCGGCGGCCCACCCGTCTCCTGGAGACCCCACCACGCCCACTGCGACAGCTCGTTCAGCCGGTTCTCCTGACGCCAGATCTGCAGACCCCAGGTCTGCTCTTCGGACGTCTCGGGATACCGCAGCTGCGAAAACGGAATGCGCATCTCGGCGGTCCATCCGAGCGAGTCGATATTGGTCTGCACTTCCCACACCGGATCCCACGACGGGTCACTACCACCGCCCAGCCCGTTGGCGTCCTGCTTGACTCCGGACGGATTCACCCAGAAGAACAGCCGTCCGATGTGATCGTGATATGTGTCGAAAATGACCTGGACGTAGTCGGAGCTGACGTCGGCATCGCGGCGCGCGAGCCGTGTGCGCACACCCGCCGCGCCTGAGTCGTCGAACATGCGCGCGCCCACGTAGATCGCCGCGTCGTCGAAGGCGAAGCGCACCTCGGTGCGCTGCGTCGCCGGTTCGCCCGAATGGGGCTGGCTCTGCCGCAATCCCGTGGCGGCGGGAGCGACCTGCCAGATGGGATCATCAAGGCGGCCGTCGAGCTTGAACGCTCCCTGGAGCGGCACTGCCCGCACTTCAGGCGGGGTCGTGGGATGGATGTTCTGGGCTATTAAGGAAGGGGCACAGAGCACGGCGAGAAGGACGGTGAGTCTCGGCATGGTGGGCACGGGGGCTAGGATACCTCCTTGGACGCCCCGTGGACGAAAAAGGTTGCGGCTCTGACTGGAGCCTTACAATCTCCTTCATTAGATATGTCCCAGCGATGACACCACCCACACCCGCAACCCAGCCCGTCTCAGCCGCGCCGCTGCTGCCGCCGCCGGTCCCGAATCACCTGCCAGAACGCATTCGACTGTTGGCGGACATCACGCAGAACATGTGGTGGAGCTGGCAGCTCGACGCGCGTGAGCTGTTCCACAGGATCGATCACCGGCTGTGGGAAGGGACGCGGCACAACGCGGTGGAGTTCCTGCGCCAGGTGGCGCCCGACCGCCTCGAGCATCGTGCCAAGGACCCCGCATTTCTCGAGCGCTACGATCAGGTCGTGCGCCGGTTCGGTCTGCTCTCGCAGCGGGACGATACCTGGTTCGCGAGCCGCTCCCCCGAGCTGCTGAACCGGTCGATCGCGTATTTCTCGGCCGAATTCGCGCTGCACCGCTCGCTCCCGATCTATTCGGGCGGCCTCGGTGTGCTCGCGGGCGACCACTGCAAGGAGGCCTCCGACCTCGGCGTCCCGCTCGTCGGAATCGGCCTCTACTATCACGGCGGCTACTTCGATCAGCGCATCGGCCTGGACGGATGGCAGCGCGATTCCGACGATCCCGTCGATCCCGCGATGAACCCTGCGGTTCGCATCAATGGACCCGACGGCGGTCCTTGCATCGCCGCAGTGATGATCTCCGGCCGCGAAGTGCAGATCGGTGCGTGGCGCGTGATGGTGGGGCGCGTCCCCGTGTATCTGCTCGATACCGACATCGACAGCAACGCTGCCACCGACCGGGAGCTGACGGCGCGCCTGTACACGAGCGCCCCCGAGTGGCGGCTGCGCCAGGAGTGGGTACTGGGGGTCGGGGGCGTCCGCCTGCTGCGTGCCCTTGGCATCCAACCGGATGTCTGGCACGCGAACGAAGGACATGCGGCCTTCATGTATGTCGAGCGCATGCGCGAGCTGATCGCGTCGGGACTCACCCCGTCGAAGGCCGAGGAGCAGATCCGCACGACGAGTGTGTTTACTACGCACACACCAGTGCCCGCCGGACACGACGTTTTTTCGGCCGCGCAAATCGAACAGGTGACAGGACCGTTCTGGAATACGATGGGGATGACACGCGAACAGTTCATGGCGCTCGGCAGTCCGGGCGGGAGCGATCCACGGTTCGAGATGACCGTGTTGTCGCTACGGCTCGCCGGACGCGTCAATGCCGTGTCTGCTCGCCACCGCGAAGAATCCCGCCGCATCTGGCGCTGGGTCTGGGGGGGGGGGAACAAGCCCGCCACGGAAGTCCCCATTGGCTACGTGACGAACGGCGTGCACCTGGGCACGTGGATGGCGCGGCCGATTCGGCATCTGCTCGCCGAAGCTCTCGGCCCCGATTGGGAGGCGCGGGCGGAACCTGCGGCGGTTGCCAATGCGGTCCGCTCGCTCGATGATGCGCGGTTGTGGGCGGTCCACGAGAGCCTACGCCACCTGCTGTTTCACTATGTCCGTGAGGAGGCACGCCACCGTTGGCGCGACTACTGGAAAGATCCGGCGAAACTGGCTGGAGCCGGTGCGCTCCTTTCCCCCAACGTCCTCACGCTCGGCTTTGCCCGCCGTTTTGCGACCTACAA